>NZ_NUHI01000083.1:0-91790 GCF_002575105.1 Bacillus sp. AFS053548
TTGCTCCTGCTGGGCCTGTTGGACCTTGTGGACCTTGTGGACCTGTTGCTCCTGTTGGACCTTGTGGACCTGTCGCTCCTGTTGGAGCTGGAGGACCTGGTGGTAGTGGTGCTCCCGTAGGACCTGTTGGAGCTGGTGGTAATGGTAAGACTGGTGGTAATTGTGGGCCTGGTGGGCCTGGTGGTATTGGCAAATAGATACACCTCCAAAAATATTTTGACGTACACTTTATCATATTTTTGTTGGACAAGTTTGTTTGGATTTTAATACTACTTCTATTAAAAATCCGCAAAAAAACTCTACTTACTAGACTCAAAACTATCAATGATAGTTAAATGTGATCTAGTTTAGTAGAGTCAAATTTTAAAAAATTATTTTTATTTCTTCTTTTTATTAATTAATTTATAGCTACTCCTGCACTAGCATATCCAGTAACAGTATTAATAAGGCTAGCACCGTTTGCAGTTGCAGTATATACCATCATTAAACGAGTTTGTGCAGCAACTGGTATTGCTAATGGTGCAGAAATACCACTAGTGATTTGGCCTAATGAAAGCGGGCCTGCTAGAGTTGGCAACGTGACGCTTGCACCTGCTAATGGAGTAAAGTTATTACTATTTACTGGAGCACTATATAATTGTGCAGTGACCACAATATTTGTTCCTAAAAGAGCCAATGCTACTACGTTACTATATGATGCTGAAATAGACGTAATTGTACCCGCTCTAGGCATTGAGAATGCAAAATCAAGAATTTCAGTTGGCAAACCAGTTCCAGTTAAATCAATCGCTGGCCCAGGAAGTAATGCAACATTCGGAATCGAACTTCCAAATCCTACAAGACCTGCTGTACCTGCTAATCCGCCTAAAACTGTTGACATTACTACTGGTGCACCTGATGCAAACGGAATGATTGCACCTGTACCTGCTATACCTGTCGCCCCTGCTGGACCTGTTGCTCCTGCTGGGCCTGTTGCTCCCGCTGGGCCTGTCGCTCCTGCTGCACCCGGTGTTCCTGCCGGGCCTGTTGCTCCTGCTGCACCCGGTGTTCCTGCT
Source organism: Bacillus sp. AFS053548 (assembly GCF_002575105.1). NCBI lineage: Bacteria > Bacillati > Bacillota > Bacilli > Caryophanales > Bacillaceae > Bacillus > Bacillus sp. AFS053548. The sequence goes on from NZ_NUHI01000083.1 coordinate 1,056, forward strand.
GGACCTGTTGCTCCTGCTGCGCCTGGTGTTCCTGCTGGACCTGTTGCTCCCGGTGCTCCTGCTGGGCCTGTTGCTCCCGGTGTTCCTGCTGGACCTGCTGGACCTGTTGCTCCCGGTGCTCCTGGTGTTCCTGCTGGGCCTGTTGCTCCTGGTGCACCCGGTGTTCCCGGTGTTCCTGGTGTTCCTGGTGTTCCCGCTGGGCCTGTTGCTCCTTGTGGACCTGGTGATCCTTGTGGACCTGCTGGACCTGTTGCTCCTGGAACACCAGCTGGACCTGCTGAGCCTGTTGCTCCTGCTGGACCTGGGATTCCTTGTGGACCTGTTGCTCCCGCTGCTCCTGGTGTTCCTGCTGGGCCTGTTGCTCCTGCTGGACCTGTTGCTCCTGCTGGGCCTGTTGCTCCTGCTGGGCCTGCCGGGCCTCCTGAAGGACCTGTAACTCCCGCTGGACCTGTTGCTCCTGTTGCTCCTGCAGTACCCGGAGTTCCTGCTGGGCCCATTGGTCCCATAGGACCCATTGGTCCCATATGACCTCTTGGACCTCGGTCTCCATCTTCCCCTTCTTTTCCTCGTTTACCTCTTTCTCCACGAGGACCTTGTTGACCTTCAGGACCGCATGGACCTGTAGCTCCTGTTGGACCTGTTGGACCCATTACTGGTCTTGGAAGGAATGAAGAAATTTGTTGTAATAACTCTGATTGATCTGTGCTTTGTGTAGTATCTGGTTCATTTGGTTGATCTGATGGTTGTTGTGGTAGTGGTGGAATTGGTGGTAGTGGCAAAAAAATACACCTCTCAAAAAAATTTTAATTGTACAATTTATTGTATAAAAAAAGGACAAATTGGTTCATTCTCACCATAAAAATGAGTCAAAAAATAGGTGAATACTCTATTAAAATTATCTAATAGAATATTCACCTAAAAAAAAACCGAAAATCTAAGATTTCCGGTTTTCATTTGCTTAAAAATTATTAAATCAGTAAGTTAAATTACTAAAAAACTGATTAAAATAAACGAATTTTATTTAAACTTCACTACTATACGTTCAATAAAGTAGTATAATTAACCTCTTAATTGAGCATTATGTGTTTCTTCTACAGCTTTTAAAACTTTTGAATGAGCTTTAGTTACTTCTTCATCCGTTAAAGTGCGTTCTGGATCGAAATATGTTAATGAGAAGGCAACTGATTTTTTACCAGCTTCCATCTTATCACCTTCGTATAAATCAAAGATTGTAACATCCTTTAGAAGTCTTCCACCAGTTGAACGAATTGTAGATAAAATATCGCCAGCAAATACTTTCGAATCAACTACTAATGCCATATCTCGGTTCATTGATGGGAAACGAGGAATTACATTGTATAAAATATCATCAAATTCAGTATTTAATAGCTTTTCAAGAGATAATTGGAAAACATAAGTTTCTTTAAGATCCCACTCTTTTTGAGTAACAGGATGAACTTGACCGATAAAACCAATTTCTTCTCCGTTTAATAAAATACTTGCAGTACGTCCTGGGTGTAATTCTTCTTTCTTAGCAGCAACGTATGAAATTTTACTAGTTAAACCTAGTTCATTAAATAAACCGTCTAAAATACCTTTTACAACATAGAAATCCACAGCTTTTTTCTCGCCTTGCCAAGCATGTTGCAACCATAAACCAGTTAACGCTCCAGCTAAATATTCTTCTTCATGAGGAAGCTCGTTCTTTTCCTTTGTTAAAAATACAGAGCCTGTTTCAAATAGTTGAACATTTTCTTCCTTACGTGCAACATTATATGCAATCGCATCTAATAAATGTGGTACTAAACTGAAACGTAGCTCACTGCGTTCTTCACTCATAGGTAATGCTAAACGTACTGGTTCTGCATCTACTGTTTCTAGCGCAAAGCGTTTTACTTTACTATTGCTTGTTAGAGAATACGTAACAGCTTCGTAAAGACCTGCATGCTGTAAATACTGACGAATTTTTCTACGTTTTGCTTGGTAAGGTGTTAATTGTCCACGACTAGCAACACCTGTTGGTAAAGTAGCAGGAATATGATCATAGCCATATAGTCTTCCTACTTCTTCAACTAAATCTTCTTCTATTGAAAGATCACCACGACGACTTGGAACAGTAACCGTAAATACTTCACCGTCCCCAGTAGCTTCTAATCTTAAGCGACGGAAAATTTCTATTACTGTCTCAGCATCAATTGATGTACCAAGTACACCATTAATCTTACTTACAGAAACTGATACTTTTTTAACATCTTCAACTAAATTATCGGCAATTACAGTACCTTCTACAATTGTTCCACCAGCTAGTTCAGCCATTAACTGAGCAGCACGTTCAGAAGCAGGGAATGTACGAGAAGCATCAATACCTTTTTCAAAACGAGCACTTGAATCACTACGTAAGCCTAGGTCTTTTGAAGTTTGGCGAACACTTTGACCTCTGAAAACAGCTGATTCAATTAAAACGTCTACAGTCTCCGCGTCAACCTCAGTACTTTGACCGCCCATTACACCTGCAACTGCTACTGCTTCTTTTTCTGTTGCGATTACTAAATTATGTGGCTGTAATGTGCGCTCTTCACCATCAAGCGTAACGATCTTTTCGTTTTCTTTCGCATGACGAACGATAATTTGATTACTATTTAATTTATTAAAATCAAACGCGTGTAATGGTTGACCATATTCAATTAAAATATAGTTCGTAATATCAACCACATTATTAATCGGACGAATACCCGCACTCATTAAACGAGCTTGCATCCATAATGGAGATGGACCAATTTTTACTCCTTTAACTAATTTAGCACTATAATATGGTGCATCTTCTTTTGATTCAATTGAAACTGAAACATAGTCAGCAGTTGTAGCTGAGTCAGAACTAATCGCTGGAAGTTTCACGTCACGATCTAAAATTGCAGCTACCTCATAGGCAACACCAATCATATTTAAGCAATCAGCACGGTTTGGTGTTAAACCAAGTTCTAATACTGCATCATCACGATAAAGTACATCTAATGCATTTGCTCCTACTTCAGCATCACTTGGTAAAACAAAAATGCCATTTGAGAATTCTTTTGCAACTACTTTGCCTTCAATTCCTAATTCTTGAAGAGAGCAAATCATTCCTTCAGAAACTTCACCACGTAATTTTGCTTTTTTAATTTTGAAATTCCCCGGTAAAACAGCGCCTACCTTTGCCACGATCACTTTTTGACCCTTAGCAACATTCGGTGCGCCACAAATAATTTGTACTGGTTGCTCTTCCCCAACATCAACTGTACATTTTGATAATTTATCTGCCTCTGGATGTTGTTCACGTTCCATTACATAACCAACAACAACATTTTTAATTCCTTCTGAAAGATGATTAACACCTTCAACTTCAATACCTGCTTTTGTTATTAATTTTGCAAGCTCGTCTGGTGTAACACCACTTAAATCAACGTATTCTTGTAACCATTTTGTTGATACAAACATGTTTTGTCCCCTCCTACCTTACATTTGTTGGAATTGCTTTAAGAATCTTATATCGTTCGTATAGAAATGACGAATATCATCAATACCATATTTTAATAATGCAATACGCTCTGGACCCATACCGAAAGCAAATCCCTGAACTTCTTTTGGATTATATCCAGCCATCTCAAGTACGTTAGGATGTACCATTCCTGCACCTAAAATTTCAATCCATCCAGTGTGCTTACACATGTTACAGCCTTTCCCTCCACATTTCATACAAGAAATATCCATTTCTACTGAAGGCTCAGTGAATGGGAAGAAGCTTGGGCGTAAGCGAATTTCACGATCTTCACCAAACATTTTTTTCGCAAAAAGTTGTAAAGTGCCTTTTAAGTCACTCATTGAAATGTTTTCACCAATTACAAGACCTTCAATTTGCATAAATTGGTGAGAATGTGTAGCATCATCGTCATCACGGCGATAAACTTTACCAGGACAAATTATTTTAATTGGACCTTTTTCCACGTTTGCTTCCATTGTTCTTGCTTGAACAGGTGAAGTATGAGTTCTCATTAATGTTTCTTCAGAAATATAAAATGAATCCTGCATATCACGAGCTGGGTGACTTTTTGGTAAATTTAATGCTTCGAAATTATAATAGTCCTTTTCTACTTCTGGACCTTCTGCGATTTCATATCCCATTCCAATAAATAAATCTTCAATTTCTTGAATGACCGCTCTTAATGGGTGAGCTCCACCAGCATGAACTGGTCTTCCTGGAAGTGTTACATCAATTGATTCACTTTCCAATTTTTCATTAATTGCATTTTGTTCTAATACAACTTGCTTTGCCTCAAGTCTTTCTTGGATTGCCGCACGTACTTCATTAGCAACAGCACCCATTTTTGGGCGCTCTTCAGGAGATAAATCCTTCATTGCTTTCATTGCCTCAGTAATCGGACCTTTTTTTCCTAGATAGGCAATTCTTATTTCATTTAATGCTTTTAAATCTTGTGCTTCTTCTATTTGCTTAATCGCTTCTGCTTGTAAAGAAACTAAACGCTCTTGCATGAATAATCCTCCTATTCAAATTCATAAATTTAAACATAAAAAAACCTCGCTCCCAAAAAAGGGACGAGGATTGATCGCGGTACCACCCTAATTAACAGTTAATATGTTACAAAAAACTAACTGCTCACTTCATTCATATAACGATCTACTTAGATAGACCGAGTCGCCTTTACATTCTAAAATGGTCCCGGCGCTAGCTCAAGAGGTGAATTCAATTTGGTCTACTATAAAAGTGCTTACAGTCTACGGCACCTTTTCCCTAAATAGCGATTCAAATTTACTATTCTCTGTCAAAGCTTTTTATGTATTAAATTTTTCTTAATTAATTATATTGATTTTTTTCAATTAATGCAACTGCTCAACCTAATTATTTACTAAATGATTTGAATCATTTTTACTGTCCTAGAAAGCTCATAATGAGGCTTCTATTATTTTTCACAGGCTATACATTAGAATCCCTGCTGCAATACCAACGTTTAATGATTCAGCTTTACCATAAATCGGTATATATAGATTTTCATCAGTTAATGAAAGTAATGTTGACTTCACACCCTTACCTTCATTTCCTACAATAATGGCAAAACGATTTGTAACGTTGACTTCATTAAACGGTTTTGCATTTTGAAGCGATGTTCCGTAAACAGTTATTCCTTTATCTTTCAAATTAGAAACTGCTTCAACTAAATCACCACGTAATATTGGTAAATGGAATAATGATCCTTGGGTGGATCGAATTGTTTTAGCATTATATAGGTCACTTGTACCCGAACCTAAAATAACCCCATCAAAACCAGCAGCATCCGCTGTTCGAATCATTGTTCCAACATTCCCTGGATCTTGAACTTCATCAATTAATAATAATTTTGACACTTTCTCAAAATCAATTCTTACAAAAGAAAATTCAATAATTGCAAAAATCCCTTGAGATGTTTCTGTTTCGCTTAATTCTTTGCTAACCTCTTTAGATATATACGTAATCTCAAATGATCCTGTTGAAAAATTAGAAGGTAAGTCAATAGCTTCACTGATTAATAAATGAAGAATCGGTGCATCATTCTTAATTGCCTCCTCGACTAAATGAAAACCTTCTACGATATATTGTTTAGCTTTATCTCTTCCTTTTTTTGTATGTAGCTTTTTCCAAGCCTTTACAGAATTATTTTGTATGGAATCAATTTGTTTCATAAGTTTCCTTTACCTTTCATCGTATCTCATATCGTTTATCATACATAAAATCGTTTCCGTTTACAAATACTACATAAAGCTTAATATGAAAGGAGAATCCAAATGAATTTTAATATTCGCGGAGCAGTTCTTCACAATATTTCAGGTAATAAAAGTGATCAATTAGAAGCAACAATTGTAGATGCGATTCAAAGTGGCGAGGAAAAAGTATTACCAGGTTTAGGTGTACTTCTCGAAGTTTTTTGGAGTCACGCTTCAGAAAATCAAAAGCATGAACTTCTTACAGTTTTAGAAAATGGAGTAAGTCAGTAATCTAATCTGTTAAAAACATAGAAAAGGACTAACCAAAGTTAGTCCTTTTCATTTTTCAGTATGATTTTGGTTACTTCGTTTTACCTTTTAAATCATCGATCGAATTAATCTTCATATATTCTGGAACTACTAAGCCTAATTTTGTCCCTTTTAAATTCGGTCCAAGATCAACTAATTGTTTTTTGTACTCATTCATGTAATCTTTATGAGTTGTTGGAAGCCAAGCTGCGACCATTGCATCTGCACTTCCATCTGAGATACCAGCAAACATTGGTCCTGCCTCAACTTGTTTTAATGTAACGTCATAGCCTTGGTTTTCAAGTACTTTTCCAATCACATTTGTACTGGCAACTTCAGATTCCCATGAAACATAAACGAGACTAATTTTTTCACCATTTCCTTTTGAAGCATCTTTCGTCCAATTATTTACTTGATCTTGATGCTTTTTGATCCATTTCGCCGCTGCATTCTCAGGTTTCGCACCTTCTTGAATATCACTCATAACTTCTTCCATATCAGAAGGTTTCCATGAAAAGTTATCTAAAATCTTGTATGCACCTGGCATGTCTTCTTTTAATCCTTTTCTAACTACTGTATGAATTTCTTCATCCTTACCAAATGACCCTTTTGGATCTTCTAAATACTTTAATTTATATTTTGAAAACATCCAGTGAGGCGTCCATCCGGTAACGATAATAGGTTCTTTATTTTCATAAGCTTTTTTCAATTCAGCAGTCATCGCTGCAGAAGAACCTTCTTTTAATGTCCAATCCTTTAAGTCGTAATCCTTCATTGCTTTTTCAGTTGCTTTCATTAACCCAGCTCCTGGATCTATTCCAGTAATCTCAAAATTAACTTGTGCACCTATTTTATTTGAAGTTGATTTTTGATTCTTACCACCTGCAATGGCAACTGAAATGGCGGAAATACAAAAGATTAACGTAATTAATCCATAAACATATTTTTTAGCAATTTTTTTCCCATAAGCAGGTTGACGAAGATTTTGAGAAATTCGATCAAGAATAATTGCAACAATAACAATTGATATTCCGGCCTCAAACCCTTCACCTACTTTAATCTGAGTCACAGCACGATAAACCTCTGCACCTAATCCTGGAGCACCTACTAGTGATGAAATAACTACCATCGATAATGCAAGCATAATACTTTGATTGATACCCGCTAAAATCGTAGGTGCTGCTAAAGGTAGCTGTACTTTAAAGAGTCTTTGCCATGTTGTTGATCCAAAAGCGTTTGATGCCTCTATTAAATCATTTGGAACCTCTCGAATACCTAAATTCGTTAATCGTATTGTTGGTGGTATTGCAAAAATAACAGAAGCTAAAATACCAGGAACTACACCAATTCCGAAAAAGAGAATTGCTGGTATTAAATAAACAAATGCTGGCATTGTTTGCATAAAGTCGAGTATTGGTGTAATCACTTGTTTCACTCGATCGTTTTGCGACGTCCAAATCCCTAAAGGAATTCCAATTACAACTGTAATAACGATTGATGATAAGATCAATGCTAACGAATCAACTGTAGCATCCCAAAGTCCAAGATTATCGATTAATAATAAACCAAGTAATGTAAACAGACCAACTGTCCACCTACTTGTATAAAAAGCAAGTAATGAAATTAATATTATTAGAATAATAGATGGGCCAAGTCCTAAAACTTTAACAAGGTTATTTAAAAGGGTTTCTGTGATGTTGGTTATTGCGCCAAATAGAGGATGGAAAGTTTTAATGATCAAATCGACAATTTTATCAATCCAATCTGCTAACGGAATTTTTGGAATACCCATATATTTAACCTCCCTTTATATTTAAATCGTCTGTTTTACCCGCTAATGCACCGATAACTGCTCCACGGATAATGACACCTTTTAATCGATCATTTTTATCTATAACTGCTAATGGTAGTACAGAAGTTGCAAGTGCTCCAATTACATCAGTTAATAAAGTATCTTCATAAACAGACACAATTTCCTTCTGCATAGCTTCCTCTACCGATTTATTTTTAATAAGAGCATTTGAAGCATCTTCAGCAGTAATTGCTCCAAGTAGCTTTTGTCTACGATCAACCACAAATATACTTGAATATCCTTGGTCTCTCATTACTTGTAAAGCAACACGTGGTCCACGGTCAGGCGTAATTCTTTCAGCACGCTTCTGCACATGCGCCGCCGTTAATACTTTTGATAGGTCTACATCTTCTACAAATCGTTCAACATATTCATTGGCTGGATTTACCATGATCTCCTCAGGAGAACCAATTTGCATTATGTTACCATCTTTCATAAGAGCAATTCTGTCACCAATTCGTAAGGCCTCATCAAGGTCATGTGTTATAAATATAATCGTTTTTTTCATCGTCTCTTGCAGTTCTAATAATTCGTCCTGCATATCTTTACGAATTAATGGATCGAGCGCGCTAAATGCTTCATCCATTAATAAAATATCCGTGTCACTTGTTAGTGCCCTTGCAAGACCAACACGTTGTTGCATACCACCACTTAATTGTGATGGGAACTGATGCTCATATCCTTTTAAGCCAACTATTTCTAATGACTTTAAAGCTTTTTCAGTTCTTTCTTCCTGTGAAATATTTTGTATTTCTAAACCATATTCTGTATTTTCAAGAATTGTCTTGTGCGGGAACAGAGCAAAATTTTGAAAAACCATACTAATTTTTTTACGACGAACATCTCTTAACTGCTGAGGATTCATTTTTACAATATCCTCATCGTCTATCAAGATTTGTCCAGTAGTTGGTTCAATTAATCGATTGAGCATTCGAATTAAGGTAGATTTACCACTACCTGACAGTCCCATTACAACAAAAATTTCACCCGGGAATATTTCAAAGCTAGCATTATTTACACCAATTGTTGAGTTTGTCTGCTCTAAAATTTGCTTTTTTGAATATCCCTTTTCTAGTAACTTTATGGCGTTCTTTGGAGACTTACCGAAAACCTTTGTTACGTTCTTCACTTTAACTTTTGCTTTCATTAACTCACCTCAAAACTTATATTTATTTTGCTTCTCCGTATTTAAAATAAGGATTCTCCTCATAAAAAAAATCAGCCAAGTACTAATTAAGTCTTGGCTCCTTAAGAAACTCCATTTACAAAATTGGAGTCTAAATTTTATTTATAAGCTTTAAAAAATTCCCTAAGAAACCATTTTTCAGACTCTATTTCCGAGTATCCTTATTTGAAAAGCGTGCATTCATGATAACAATAAGATATGACAAAACTATTTCAAACAAGTTATAGGAATGATACAATTTGTTTCAGTTCGATAACGTTAAAGAAGGAAAAAGTGGGAAAATCAGGTTGGAAAGGTAAGTCGAAGAAGCGAAAAAACCTTAATAAATGGAGGTTTATGAGATACTATAACTGCAAAATTTTTGTATTTAGTTCCTCATTAGGGCTTCATGAGGTACTATAACCACAAAATCTTGGTTTTTAGTTCCACATAGGAGCTTCATGAGGTGCTATAACCATAAAATCTTGGTTTTTAGTTCCTCATAGGAGCTTCATGTGGTACTATAACTACCAAATCTTGGTTGTTAGTTCCTCATAAGGGGTCACCTAAAATACAAGATGTAAGCAATATCAATTTAAAACTACAAAAAAAATCCCTCAATAAATGAGGGATTTTTTTTTCTTAGTTATATGTTATACGATCTACTGTATCGCGATCTAATCGTTTGATTACTTCTACGATTAATTTAACTGTATTTTCATAGTCATCACGATGAAGGATTCCAGAATGAGAATGAATATATCTCGTTGGAATTGTAATTGCTAATGCTGGAACGCCTTTCATAGTAATATGCATTGAACCAGCGTCAGTTCCTCCGCCAGGCATGGATTCATATTGATATGGAATTCCAATTTCATCTGCTACATTTACTACAAATTCACGTAAATCTTTATGAGACACCATTGATGCATCATATAAAACGATTTGTGGACCTTTGCCTAATTTACCTTGTGCTTCTCTTTCAGATACACCTGGCATGTCACCTGCAACACCGACATCTAATGCAAAACCGATATCTGGTTCAATTTTATACGTAGATGTTTTTGCACCACGAAGTCCTACTTCTTCTTGTACTGTTCCAACTCCAAATACGATATTCGGATGTGCTTGGCCTTGTAATTGTTCTAAAACGTCAATTGCAATAGCACAACCGATACGGTTATCCCATGCTTTTGCTAATAATAATTTTTCATTTTTCATCGTTTGGAATTCAAAATATGGAACAACCTGGTCTCCAGGACGAACCCCAAATTCTAATGCCTCTTCTTTACTTGAAGCACCGATATCAATAAACATATCCTTAATGTCTACTACTTTTCTTCTTGCTTCTGCACTCATAATATGAGGCGGTTTCGAGCCAATAATACCTGTAATATTACCTTCTTTTGTTGAAATGGTAACACGCTGAGCAAGCATTACTTGGGACCACCAGCCACCAATTGTTTGAAAACGTAAAAATCCTTTATCATCAATTTGTGTAACCATAAATCCAACTTCATCAAGATGTCCAGCAACTTTAATTCTTGGACCATTTGGGTCTCCGGTTTTAACTGCTATTAAGCTTCCTAAATTATCAGTTACAACCTCATCAGCAAGTGGTGTAATATATTTTCTCATTACTTCACGTGGTTCGTGTTCAAATCCAGCTACGCCGTTTGCATCTGTTAGTTCTTTTAACATTTGTAACTTTGCATCTAAAGTAGACAAACTCATCCATCCTTTATTAATTAAGATTATGTACATATAACATTATACAATTTGGGATTCCTTTTGACAAAATTTTTAGATAGTTCTTCAGCCCTCGTATTAAAACATATAAATTTTATATTAATTTTCTCCAAATTATTTGTGGGGTATAATAATGAAGCTTATAAATTATTACTAGTTTTTTAAATTAACCATCTGGAGATTAATATGATAACTACTTCCGCTTTATATAAAGAAGCATTTACCTTTATATCACAATGCTATAAGGAACTCGATAAATCCGATCAAATAGAAAAACGATTAAAAATTATTGAAGCTGAAATTCGAGATACTGGTTTTTACACTCATAATTATGAAGAATTAGAGCATGGTGCGAAAATGGCATGGCGTAATAGTAACCGCTGTATCGGTAGACTATTTTGGGATAAGCTTCATGTTTTAGATGCTCGCCATATTAACGATGATAAAAGTATACAGATCGAAATATTTCATCATATAAGCTATGCTACAAATTCAGGTAAGATCCTACCTACAATTACAATTTTCAAACCAAATCTAGGAACAAATAATACTCTTAAAATCCATAATCACCAGCTGATCCGATATGCTGGCTACGAAACAGAAAATGGAATAATTGGAGACCCGAAATCGATCGAGTTTACAAAGGAATGTGAGAGTCTTGGTTGGAAAGGAAATGGTACTAACTTCGATATTTTGCCCATTGTTTATTCCTTAGACAATCATGAACCAAACTATTTTACGATCCCAAATGAAATCGTACTCGAAGTACCTATTGAACATCCTGAATATGATTTTTCCCCTCTAAATACTAAATGGTATGCTGTTCCGTTGATCTCAGATATGACTCTAGAGATTGGTGGTATATCTTATAGTACTGCCCCATTTAATGGATGGTATATGGGAACTGAAATTGGTGCTCGAAATTTTGCGGATGAATTTCGTTTTAATCTGTTGCCTAAAGTAGCAAAAATTATCGGTCAAGATACGAAAAGAAATAGTACACTTTGGAAAGATCGTGCACTAGTTGAATTAAATATTGCCGTTTTATATTCATATAAAAAAAATGGTGTTAGTATTGTTGATCATCATTCTGCTGCACAGCAATTTCTTCAATTTGAAAAACAAGAAGAGTCATGTGGCCGTGAGTTAACAGGTAATTGGAAGTGGTTAATTCCGCCTATGTCGCCTGCTACAACTCATGTATTTCATAAACGATACGATGATACAACGCTTTTGCCAAATTTCTTTCCAAGATAATCATAATTGATATAACCTTAATGAACTGACACAATTGTAGTTATTTCATTAAGGTTTTTTCTATTATTTGGTACAATATTAAATAACGGCATAATTTTCTAAAAATTAAATAAAGGAGTAATTCAATGATTTTATTTCAAAATGACAATCTTACAGTATTTCAAAGTGCATTATTTCAAACAAACTCAACAGTTGTAGCAACCGACGATTGTATTATTATTGTAGATCCAACTTGGTTACCTCATGAAATAAATGAGATAAAGGAATTTGTTGAATCAATAAAAAATGAACGATCAATTTATTTATACTTTACACATGGAGATTTTGATCACATTATAGGTTATTATGCATTTCCTAACGCTAAGACTATTGGTAGTGAAAATTTACATAACCATCCTGAAAAAGATATTAAACTATCGAAAATCCGTCAATTTTACAATGATAATTATATTAATCATGCCCAGCCAATACAATTTCCAAAAATTGATTTAATTATTAGTGAAGATGGTCAGGAAATTAAAATCGGACAAACAACATTAAGATTTTATCATTCTCCTGGGCATACGAAAGATGGTTTATTCCTTTTTATTGAAAATTTAGGAATATGGGTTACAGGGGATTATTTATCTGATTTTGAACTTCCGATTGTATTTGATAGTGTAAAAAGTTATTACAATACTTTAGATAAGGCAGAAGAACTGATTAATAAGTTTGATTTCTCATTGTTAGTTCCAGGCCACGGCCAAGTTTCATCAAATAAAGAAGAGATTGCTACTCGAATTGAGCTAGGTAGAAGTTACTTAGAAAGACTTCAAAAAGCTGTACAGAATAATAATGAGGCAGAAATAAATTTATTAGAAAAAGAGTTTTCATTTCCATCTGGTTTCACAAAATATTGTCATGAATCCAACGTCAATAACATGAAAAAAGAATTTAGTTTCGTTTAAGAAAACTATTCAAATAAAGAAAACTTGCCGATTGGCAAGCCTTAAGGCGAAGACAGAGGTTTAGTTGCACTTATACTTTATTCCTAAAATTGGATACCACGTCGAATTAACTTCCTCGTTGCCAATTTATACTTTAAAGTGAAAAAAAATCCTTAACAAATGTTAAGGATTTTTTAAACGAATTATTTTAAGTTAGCTTTTGCAGCGTTTGCTAATTCAGCAAATGCTTTTTCGTCAGCAACAGCTAGGTCAGCTAACATTTTACGGTTAACTTCGATACCTGCTAATTTTAATCCGTGCATTAAACGGCTGTAAGAAAGTCCGTTCATACGAGCAGCCGCGTTGATACGAGTGATCCATAATTTACGGAAATCACGTTTCTTTTGACGACGGTCACGGTAAGCATACATTAATGATTTCATAACTTGTTGGTTTGCAACTTTGAATAATGTATGTTTAGAACCGTAATAACCTTTTGCTAATTTAATAACCTTTTTACGACGAGCGCGTGTAACTGTACCGCCTTTAACTCTTGGCATATTGTTTCCCTCCTAGATATCTATCTAATACGTTTATCGTTCTTATTTCATGTTTGTAAGCATAAAGCGGATACGTTTGAAATCGCCTTTGCTTACTAATGAAGCTTTACGTAATTTACGTTTTGCTTTTGTAGATTTGTTAGCGAATAAGTGGCTTGTGTATGCACGACCACGTTTTAATTTACCAGATCCAGTCTTTTTAAAACGTTTTGCTGAACCACGGTGAGTTTTCATTTTAGGCATATCGTGTTTCCTCCTCAAATAAATTACTTTTCGTTTTTAGGTGCTAAGACTAAGAACATACTACGACCGTCCATTTTTGGATGTGACTCAACAGTTGCGACTTCTGCACAAGCAGTTGAGAAACGATCAAGTACTCGTTGTCCAATTTCCTTATGCGTAATAGCGCGTCCTTTGAAGCGAATAGACGCTTTAACTTTATCGCCTTTTTCTAAGAACTTAATTGCATTACGAAGTTTTGTGTTAAAGTCATGTTCATCAATTGTAGGACTTAAACGAACTTCTTTCATGCTAATAATTTTTTGGTTTTTACGGCTCTCTTTGTCTTTCTTTTGTTGCTCGAAACGGAATTTTCCGTAGTCCATAATTCGACATACAGGTGGTTTTGCCGTTGGTGCTACCATCACTAGATCAAGATTAACATTCGAAGCTAACTCAAGAGCCTCTTGTTTTGTCTTGATTCCAAGTTGATCTCCGTTAGGACCAATTAATCGAACTTCACGAGCACGAATTCCATCGTTTACCATCATGTCTTTGCTAATAGTAAAACACCTCCAAGGTATTGTAAGAATGATCTTAATTTGTATCGTTGAAGCAATCATAACCCAACAAAAAAGTGTGGGTATATAAATACACCCACACTGACAGTATCAAAGTAATTAATGATTCTGTTACCTGATAACAGCGTGTAGCGTCATCCAGGTGAGAAGCGGGTGCTTCTTCTTCAACAAATAAGTATTCTTTTCTTTCGTTACTATAACATAGCGACATGATGTTGTCAATATTCGTATGCTTTGTTCGCAACGAAATTTATTATATCAAAGAAACTTATTTATGACAATGCTTTTTTAAATTATAAATTTTCATTTCAATTTTTCCTGTGAAAACTCTTGTAATGTATGTATTAGGACTCGTTCTTGAAAGATATTTTGAAGTGTAATGATTAATGAATTATCGACTGATGAAGTGTATAAATGAATTCTTTTAGGCGCAATTGCCGTTAAGGGCAAAATTAATTCGTTATCAATATACTCTCTATTTTCCACTTGTTTGCCATATTCTTTTAATACATCTTTAGTAAGAGGTAAAAAGAGATGATCATATACGCTAAACTTCCCGTCAAAAACGATATGCACATGAGGAATTAGCGCATCCGTTTTAAGTACCTGCTGTCTTAGACTCTCAATAAGATTTTGGTATTCGTTTTCTAATTTGTACTCATCTATTGCAATTTCACAAACATAGGCTAACTGCTTATAATATTCCTTTAAACGAAATGTAATAAATGAATCGAAGCTAAAATTTACTCCATCTTTTAAATACTCAGAAAGTGCATATGAAACTAAATTTTTACTTCTACGAATTTTTTTCTGGTTTGGTATGCTTCTTCTAGTTCCTCTTAATAATGATTGTGCAATAGGTATGATTTGACTTTGCTCGTCTTCCTCATAGAAAAAAGATGTATGTAAAATGGATTGAATCCACTTATCTTCTTTTTGAAGTAAAATAAATTGTACTAGTGTCGGAACTAAAATACTTTTTATTAAATCTTCAGTGTTTTGAGGAAATGTGATTAAAATTGTATTGATTTTGTGTCTTCTTAAAATGTATGGTCTCGATTGCTTTTTTAAGCGTTTTTGTAATCGTTCGTAGACATAAGCTGCGTCAATGGGTTCATTGAAAAAAATTTCAATCACCCTGTTCCCCCCTTTCTAGCACCACCTAGTCCTATATATATTAAAGAAATAATTAAAAAATGACGCAAAATCACTTAGTAATTTGTGATTTTACGCCATTTTTTGATTTTTTTATGAATGTCTTAAATTTGAACCAGAAATTTTAACTGGTTTAGCTAAAAACTTAACACGATCTACAATACGTGCTGCTTTAACTCTTTCTTCTTCTCCACGTTGAGAATATGTTAAGTGATGCTCTAATTGATTTAAATCAGCATTAGATGTAAAGAAGGTAGGCAATTTTTCTAGCATGCGATATTGAAGAATTGTACCTAATATTTCATCTCTTGCCCAACTAGACATTTGCTCTGCACCAATATCATCTAACATTAGAACTTCCACTTTTTTTACAGCCTCAATTTTTTCCTCTAATGTGCCATCACTAATAGAGCTTTTTAGTTCGCGTAAAAATTCTGGTAAATAAACGAGCATTGAAGTTATTTCTTCCTCTGCTAGTTCATTTGCTATAGCCCCAAGAATAAACGTTTTTCCAACCCCAAATGGACCATGTAAATATAAACCTTGAGCCATTTTTCCTTTTTCATAGTTCATAATAAACTGTCTAGCAGCAGAAATTGCTTCAAAACGGCCAGGGTCTTCTAAAGACAAGTTTGACATAGAAGCTTGAAGAATATCCTTTGGTAAGTACATGCATTTTATCAATGATTCATGTTTTTTGCGTTTATCATTTTTCACACCATTTGGACAACGATCATATTGTACATCAATGCGTTTTCCTTGAATAATCAAATGAGGATGATAACCATGCACCATATTTTTACACTCATTAAAAGATGGGCAATCTTCACAATTGACACTTTGTCCAATATACTCATATAGCTTAACTAGGCTACTATCAATCATTTGATCCGTAATTTCATTTTTATGCTCATTTAAAAATGAAATTATTTTTGGGTGACTACGGACTTCTTGTCGCATTTTTTGAAATGTGTCCTGGAATTGTTTATTTTTCATTAATGCACTAAATGCGTTTTGAATAGGTTCCATCAGCGTCCTCCCATTTAACGTTTCTTTTTATTTTTAAACATTTCTAGTTCTTTTTCTAATCGTTTTCGCTCTTCATCTATCGAAGAATCATTTTGGTTATTGATTGTTGCCGTTGCAGTCTGTGAATCATTCGACTCACTCGATTGGAGCCAGTCAGGTACAATCTCAGTTCGAATTGTCTTATTTCGTCTATTACTTGAGCGAGTTTTTGCAGCAGTTGCACTCTGTTTAGTTTCTTCAAACTCTTTACGGGCAAGATCCATAGCCTGTTTAACTGTTGTTACACCTTTTCTCGCCCAATGACTTGCTATCTTAATTACGTAATTTCTAGAAAGCTTTTTATCTAAACGGATCATTACATAGTCAATTAACACATTTGCGACTCCAGGTAGAAGCTTTTGATCAATCATAATCTCTTCGATAATTTTCAAATCTGCTTCACTTGGTTCAGCTCCACCAGATATCTCCTTAAGGTACCTGCGAGGAGATATCGTTTCGAAGCAATGAATTAATTTTTCTTCTTGAGTTGATGGCTGCTCATTGATCATTAGTCTATGCTGAATGGGTTGAACTTTTTCTACAATTGTAGGCAGAGCTTCATGATGTTGGAATTGATACCAGTCTCTTGCTTCAAGTCGAAGCGTCTCAATATTGATTTTATTGTCTTCATTTAATGAGCGCATAACAATTGTTTTCATTTGAATTGGATTTATTCCATATAAAAATGCAAGTTTTAAAATTGTTTCTTTTACTTCTGTAGTAAATGCTCTTTTTGGAACAAATGAATCTGAAATTCCATCTAAAAATAAAGCATAGTCAAACTCTTCCATTTTGACAGATATTTTAATTGGCTGATTGTCTTGTAAAATTCTATGATCATGTGACGTAGAAAGATCGTTACTTTGCTGAATTTCATTTAATTGCTCAACAGTAATTGCTTGGAATACCGAATCAAATGAACGTGAAATCTCACGAAACCCTTCTTTCGAAAATGCCTGTCTACTAAAAAAGGTTTTAGTTCGTTGATATTGTGTTTTTCCAATTGTTTTAAACAGAAAAATATTTAGGATAGGGTCTTCGAAAAAAGAATGAGGATCTAGCGGAGATTGAAGCTCATATAGAAGCTTTTTTGTACTATTTTCAAATCCTTCATAAACTTTAAGTAAGCCGATTCCTTCAAGGATTAATCTTTGTTCATAAATTGATTTTAAATTACTTTTCATTCCAAGCATTAAAGAATGATGTGTTAACGTATTAGGATTAAGGTCCGTTTGTTCACATTCACTCCAAAGCGTCATATATAAACTTAAAGCTTGACTACCAATTATTGGTTGATACAACATCGTCAATACTTGCCTATGAAAATTATGTAAATACCCAGCTGCCATTACAGTATAAGGATCCGCAGGTAGAACATCCATCCAATGTTGCTTATCAATAGACATTCAAACATTCCTTTCTTGAATCAAAAGAGCGAAGTATTATTCGTCTTTACCTCGCTCTTTGTTAATTAAATCTTTTAATTCATCAATGAATACATTAATATCTTTAAATTGACGATAAACTGATGCAAATCGTACGTATGCAACTTCATCAACTTTAGATAAATGCTCCATGACCATTTCACCTAGAACTTCACTTGGAACTTCTGAAGTGCCACTATTTTTTAATTCCTTTTCAATGCTATGAATAATATCTTCTAGCTGAGATAAAGAGACAGGGCGTTTTTCACACGCTTTGATTAGTCCTCTTAACATCTTATCTTTACTAAATTCTTCACGAGCTCCCTCTTTTTTTACAACTAAAATAGGATTATCTTCAACTCGCTCAAAAGTTGTAAAACGATGCTGACATTCTTCACATTCACGTCTTCTTCTAATTGAACGACCTTCATCTACTGGTCTACTATCAAGTACTCTTGTCCCATTAAAGTTACACGTTGGACATCTCATCGTTATAGTTCAACTCCAAACACTTAATTGTTTAAACGTATTATTATAACTCTATACTATAACAAATTCAAAATAAACTAAAGTTTATTTCTTAAATGTCACAAAGCCTATTTTCGTCTTAATCAACGAAATTTCATTATTTTATGTTAATGGAAATATTTTTCACTATGTAAAGCTAGTTCATTCTCAAAATAGAGTATTGGAAACTAGAATGTTTAAATCATCTGTTTCCGCTCCATATGTAACCTAAATGAGGCATTATGCTATACTCTTTATATCAAAAAACAAAAAAGAGAGATGAAAAATCACCTCTCTCAATTCTTTTTAGTTACCATTTACAACTTTTACATTATCTACTTGAATGGGACCCATTCCTCTTGGTAACTCAACGTTTTCGCGAGTATCAGCTTCTAAAGCTTCAGCGATAAAGTTTGCAGCTACATTCGGATCAATTCTATCACCGCAAGTGTAAACATCGATACTTGCATAACCATGCTCAGGAAAACTGTGAATAGTTAAATGTGATTCTGAAATGATTACGACACCACTAACGCCATGAGGAGCGAACTTGTGAAAAGCAACTTCACGAACTTCTGCACCAGAGCGTAACGCAGCATCAACAAAAGTTTCCTCAATAAATTTCATATCATTTAATTTTTCTGTATTACAACCCCATAATTCTGAAATGACGTGACGACCCATAGTATCCATATTCATTTCCCCCTTAAAATAATTTGTCATGACTTCTATTGCGAAAGTATGATCAACTACCACGGGGGAAAGTTAGTCCAAAGAGGTCCTAACCCTTTAAGTAATTAGTTATACTTTTAGAAGTTCACGAAAGTTAGTATACTTTTTTTAAATTTGAATTGCAAGATAAATTTTATTTTTTTGTTATTTACTAAATTAATTGTGAAGAAATTGCGTCAGGCAGATTTAAAAACGCGGGAATGACAAGAAAAGCAAGTTAAATAGAAGCCATGCCTTTTAAGAGGATTTTTAACTTTTTCTGGTCTTAAAAATTTTTTCTAATCCTAGTTCAACGTTCTTCTTTCATAGATATTAAGTCATACTTCACCCTTTTATGTAGTCATAAATTCACATTATTACTCAATATGTCATACAACTTCAAAAAGACTAACCAGATAAACTAGTTAGCCTTTTGTATTCGTTTACAATTTTTTATAAGTACAATATTTTAATGATTAAACAGTTTCAAGCTTTTTTATTTTAGATGCAACGATTGACACTAAGTCAACTACGCGTCTTGAGTAGCCCCACTCATTATCATACCAAGTTAATACTTTAACTTTTGTACCATCGATTACCATTGTAGAAAGAGCATCGATAATTGCAGAGTGTGTATTTGTATTAAAATCAATTGATACTAATGGTTCGTTACAATATTCGATAATTCCGTGCATTGAACCTTTAGAAGCTGTTTCAAATACTTCATTAATTTCTTCAACAGTTACTTCTCTCTTTAAGTCAACAACTAAGTCAACAAGTGATACGTTTGGAGTAGGAACACGTAAAGCCATACCATGTAACTTACCATTTAAATGTGGAAGTACTTTAGATAATGCTTTTGCTGCACCTGTAGTTGTTGGAATAATTGATTGACTGCAAGCACGTGCACGACGTAAATCTTTATGTGGATTATCAATATTTTTTTGATCATTTGTAAATGAATGAACAGTTGTCATTAATCCATTAACAATACCAAATTGCTCATCTAATACTTTTACAACTGGCGCTAAACAGTTAGTTGTACAAGATGCGTTTGAAATAATATGATGATTTTCTAGGTCTAATTTATCATCATTTACGCCAATTACTACTGTGATATCTTCATTTTTACCAGGTGCTGTTAAAATTACTTTTTGAGCTCCTGCAGTAATGTGCATTTTTGCTTTTTCAGCATCATTAAATTTTCCAGTTGCTTCAATTACTATATCAACATTTAGCTCGTTCCATGGAAGTAACTCAGGATTTCTTTCACTAATTAATTCCACACGCTTACCATCAACGATTAAATGATCTGCATTTGCAATTACTTCACCATCAAACTTGCCATGAACTGTATCATATTTAATTAAGTGCGCTAAAGTTTCAGAAGGATAACTTGCATTAATTGCAACGATATTATAATCTCCATTTTTAATTGCTTGACGGAAAACCATGCGTCCAATTCGACCAAATCCATTTATTGCTACATTTACCATAAGTAAACCCCCAATTAAGTTATACTGTTTATTATATCCCTGCAATTAGTATAACACATAACTCGGATTTTGGTTAAACTATTTACATTATTTTATGAAATAATTTTATTTAATAGGTCTTTAACTTGTCTTTTTGTATCCTCAAAGTCACCATTGTTATTTATTACATAGTCAGCTCGTGCCGCTTTTTCTTTAACCGGTATTTGGGATGCAATACGTAAAAGTGCATCCTCTTTCGATAAACCATTACGAATCATCAAACGCTTTAGTTGATTTTCTTCCGACACTGACACTACAATTACTTTTTCCACCAATTCAATTGAGTTACCCTCATATAAAAGGGGAATATCTAAAATAACAAGTGGTTCACCTTGTTTTATGTATCGATCAGCTTGTTCTTTCATTTCACGTCTGACTTCCGGATGTACTATTTCATTGAGTTGTAAGCGCTTTTCTTTACTATTAAAAATAATACTTCCGAGAAATGGTCGATTAATTTCACCAGAATCTAAAAGAATCTCACTTCCGAAAGCCTCAACAATTTTTTTATATGCAGGTTGTCCAATTTCAACCACTTCTTTTGCAATTACGTCTGCATCAACAATTGGAACATTTAATTCCTTTAAGAATTTGGAAACTGTACTTTTTCCACTTGCAATGCTACCAGTTAGTCCAAAAATTTTACCCATCTTTTATTCTCCTAACACTAGATAAAGAGGACCAAATGGAATAAACCCATTCGGATACACTCTTTCATAATTTTTATTACATCTTCATTAATCCAATTAATATTAAAAAAACACCTGGTAAAAAAGTTAACTTTTGAAGCCACAATGTTTTCGATAACACATTTCCTAATTTCATACCAAATAATAAGAATAAAGCACTTGCAGTAGATGTTACGATTGCCGTTAATAGTGGAGAAAATCCAAGTAATGATGCACCTATACCAGCCCCAAAGGCATCAAGAGAAAGTGCAAACCCAAGTAACATCGCTTCCAATCCATTAATACTACCTGAACGATCTATGTCTGCAGTTGTAGGCTTCTTTAAAATTTTTACGACTACACCTAGAATTTCAAATTCCCAGTCAATCCCTTTATCTTCAATCTCATTCTTTTCTTCTATATTTGATCCTTTATTTGATCGGTAAAATTGAAAAAGTACCCATAAACCTATACATACAAGTACAAATCCTCCGATTCTTTTTGCTATTATTGGTGAAAAAAAGTCTGTAATTGCATGCCCAATCCCCATGGATGTCATTAAGATGATCCCTGAACAAGATGCAATTGTAATGATTGATTTTAAAGGAATTTTTACTTTTCGAAGTCCATAAGTAAAACCAACACTGCAACTATCTAAGCTTAGTGCGCATGCTAGTAGTATTAATGATAGCATATTTACCATAAAAATAGGCTCCTCTCTTTCGTACTCTTGATATAGTATGAAAGAAAGGAACCTTATGTTAATTTTTTTTAGGCTGACAGACCGGGCAAAAAGAAGTACCTCTGCCGCCAACTTTTATTTTTTCTATTGGTTGGCCGCAATTATGACACTCTAAACCCTTTCTGCCATATACTTTAATGATATCTTGAAAAGTTCCTATTTGACCTTGTGAATTTACATAAGATCGAATTGTGCTTCCACCTAAATCCACAGCCTCTTGTAAAGTTGCTGTAATGGATTCTGCAAGTATTTTTATTTGTTTAGGCTTTAATGATGATGCAGGTGTTTCCGGATGAATCTTAGCCCTAAACAAAACCTCATCAACATAAATATTGCCTAAACCGACTACTAATTCCTGATCTAATAAAACGACTTTAATTTTTCGGTTTGTATTTTCGAGCTTTTTTCTTAAATAATCAGCAGTAAATTCATCGGAAAATGGCTCTGGACCTAATTTAGCAAGTGGTGGTCCCTCATTCTCTTCACCTTTATTAAATAAATGCATTGTGCCAAATTTACGAACATCTTGATACCGAAGTTCTGTTCCATCTTCAAATAGGAATCGAACATGAGTATGAGGTGCGACAGGTTCTTCCGCTGGGAACACTCGAAATTTCCCTTCCATTCTTAAATGCGAAACAAGTGTAAAATCACTTAATTGAAATAGTAGAAACTTACCTCGACGATTTATATTTTCTACTGTTTGACCTTTTAGTAAAATCTGAAACTCATCTACTTCATTAGGTTTCTTTATTATTTTTCCCCATGAAACGATTACTGTTGAGATTGTTTTCCCAACTATTAGATCCAGTAAAGTTCGTCTGACCGTTTCAACTTCTGGTAATTCAGGCATACAAAGTCATCCTATCTATTTATTTTGCTTCAAACCAAGAATCTCCAAAATTATAATCAACCTTTAATGGCACTACTAGCTCGACAGCATGTTCCATTACTTCTGGTACGATTTTTTCTAAAATTGCTAATTCTTCTTTCGGAGCCTCTAATATTAATTCATCATGTACTTGTAAAATTAATTTTGCCTGAAGTTTTTCTGCTTTAAGACGCTCATCTAATAAAATCATAGCCTTTTTAATGATATCTGCAGCACTACCTTGGATTGGGGTATTCATCGCTGTTCTTTCAGCAAATCCACGAACATTAAAGTTTGAGCTTGAAATTTCAGGAATATAACGACGTCTATTTAAGATTGTACTTACAAAGCCATCTAGTTTAGCCTTTTGAACAATATCTGACATATAATCTTTTACTTTTGGAAAACTAGCAAAGTACTTTTCAATAAATATAGACGCTTCTTTTCTTGTAATACCTAATCCTTGTGATAATCCATAATCACTAATTCCATATACAATCCCAAAGTTAACAGCTTTTGCTTGTCTTCTCATATTACTTGTTACCTCATCAGCACTAACATGGAAAACATCCATAGCGGTCTTTGTATGAACATCAAAGTCATTTTTAAATGCATCCATTAAATTATCGTCTTGTGCTATATGAGCCAATACCCTTAATTCAATTTGAGAATAATCGGCAGCAAAGATCAGCCAGTCTTTTTTAGATGCGACAAAAGCTTTTCTAATTTTTCTACCTTCTTCTAAACGAATTGGAATGTTTTGCAGGTTAGGATCAATTGAACTTAAACGACCAGTTTGTGCCAATACTTGATTAAATCGTGTATGAACCTTGGAATCTGATTCATTTATTACTTTTAGTAAACCTTCTACATAAGTAGAATTTAATTTCCCTACTTGACGATAGTGAAGAATTAATCCAATGATTTCATGTTCTGCCTCTAATTTTTCAAGTACATCAGCAGAAGTCGAATAACCAGTTTTTGTTTTTTTACCAGATGGTAAATTTAACTTTTCAAATAATATAACACCTAATTGCTTTGGTGAATTAATATTGAATTTTTCACCAGCTAACACATAAATATTCTCTTCAAGCTCTTTTAAGGTATTAGCTAGTTCTGAACCCATCGTACGAAGAGTCTCTTCTCTAACTGTTACTCCTTCAAATTCCATATCACCTAAAATAAACGTTAATGGTAATTCTAATTCTGTTAGTAGTTCAAATTGACTATTTTTTCGCAATGATTCTTCTAAAGTTTCTTTTAATTTGCCAATAGCAATTGTTTTACGAACAATATATTCTGATAAAACTTCATCTGATGGCTTAGTTTGCTTTGCACCCTTACCATAAATCGTTTCTGCGGTTTGAATTGAAAAATCTATTTTACCATTTACAATATCAGCAAATTCTTTATTAGACTGGGCAGGGTCATATATATATGAAGCAAGTAATGGGTCGAAATTAACACCATTTAAATTAATCCCTCTCCACTTTAGTGCAACATAAGCACCTTTTGCATCATATACATTCTTGTAAACACGCTCATCCTCGAGCCATTTTTTAAATAAATCCGACTCTAACCCTACAGCTGTTGGAATAAAGAAATGACCTTTTTCATTTGAAAAACCAAATCCTTGAATTTCTTCTGTATGATAATTTTCTCCGATCATTTCAACGATTAAGCTAGAATGATTAGCTAGATGTTTCTCTTCAATTGAATCTAGTACTTCATAGTTAATCTCTTCTAGTTCTTCAATCGATTCTTTGATATCCAATTTAGCTAACAATGATGTAAAACCAAGAGATTTGAAAAATTCCGCTACTTTATTCGTATCGGCTTCCGGAAGCGTTGTGTCATTTACAGTTAATTCAATTGGTGAGTTTTTATTAATTGTCGCTAATTGTTTACTCATTAAGGCTTGATCTTTATTTTCACTTAAATTTTGAAGAAGCTTTGCTCCACTTACTTCCTCTATATTTTCATAAAGACCTTCTACTGTTTGAAACTGTTTTAAAAGTTTAATTGCAGTCTTTTCCCCAATACCTGGTACGCCAGGAATATTATCAGATTTATCACCCATTAATCCTTTCATATCAATAATTTGATCAGGTGTAATCTCATACTTTTCATGAATTGCTGCAGGAGTATATTCTTCAACCTCAGTAATACCTTTTTTAGTCATACTTACTGTAATACGATCATCGACTAGCTGTAATAAATCTCGATCACCTGAGATAACCTTTACTTCATATTCATCTTTAGAAGCTTGACCTGCAAGTGTACCAATAATGTCATCTGCTTCATAATTCTCTAATTCATAACGTGCAATTCCGTATGTATCTAATAGCTGGCGAACAAGCGGAAACTGTTCACTTAACTCTGGTGGAGTCTTTTGTCTTCCACCTTTATATTCTTTAAATGTACTATGTCTAAATGTTGTTTTCCCTGCATCAAATGCAACAAGCATATGAGTCGGTTTTTCATCTTCAAGAATTTTCATTAACATCATAGTAAATCCATAAATTGCATTCGTATGTACACCTTTATCATTACTCAAAAGTGGCAATGCAAAGAAAGCTCTATAGGCAATACTATTCCCATCAATTAAAACCAATTTCTTCTTCAAAATAGATCCCCTTCCAATTACAAATCTCACTATCATTTTATGTATAATTTTTATTTCATACTTTATCTTTTCAAGAAATTAATCGTTTCCTCATTTCCTTGCTCTTAACATTTTAACACGAACTATTCATAAAAGAAAAAGAGGTCGTCTTTGATTCAGGCATATTAAAAGTTTTTATTCACTTGAGATTAAAGTTGAATAATTATGACTTTTAAGAATGAATCGTAAGACTACCTCTGTAATTAATTTAAGTCGATTTCTCGCTCAAAAATTAGTTCAACACATGAACCTTCTATTGCTTGCTGATTGTTTACAACCTGATGAAGGCGCCAGCCACTTTTAGCATAGTTCCCAACTACATCATAATAATGACGATTTGATGATTTCGTGTTAACTTTTACAAATTCGTATTCGTACATCTGTATCCACCCTCCGATGTATGATTCAACACTCATAATTTCCCCAAAAATTATAAAAGTAATATGATCAGATAAAGAAAACTCATCGTCTGACAAGCCTTTTAGGTAGAGGCGTAGTTGCATTTATACTTTATTCCTAAAATTGGTGTTTACTTTGAGCGCGATTACTCGCTGCCAATTTATACGATCTTAAAGTGCAATAAAAAAGGTATCCACTAGTATGGACACCTTAAAGAAAAAATAAAACAGTATTAAATATAAAAAATCCCGGAAGTATAAATACTCCCGGTTTAAGACAACTCCTTGGATGAAGGGGTTTTCATCATAACTATAACAATTTTTTATTAATTATTAATAAATACAATGTAAAAACATTGTAAATGTCACATCGAAATATTTTTATTTAATGTTACAATGAATGATGTCCCATGACCTAGTTTACTTTCAACTTCGATTTTGCCTTTATGAGCTTCGACAAGATGTTTTACGATCGCTAGTCCTAGGCCTGTCCCTCCAGAGTTCCTACTTCTTGCCTTATCTACTCTGTAAAAACGTTCAAAAATACGAGATATGTCTTCCTTTCCAATTCCAACTCCTGTGTCATTGACCCTTAAAACAATATGATCATTTGTCTCAGAAGCAGTAATAAATACTTTACCACCAGCTGGAGTATAGTGAATTGCGTTATCAACTAAATTAATAATTACTTGTTTTAATCTTAACGCATCAGCATAGACAACTAACGGACTATTTAAGTATAATTTGAAGTCTATATTCTTCTCTTCTGCTTTTTGATTAAGCATTTGCTCTACATCTTCAATAACTTGTTTTGCGGATACTTCTGCAAGATCTAATTTGAAATTTTGTTGCTCAATTTTTGAAAGGTCTAACAAATCTTGAATAAGTGTCTGCATACGATCACTTTCCGTTAAAATAATCGATAAGAAGTTTTTACATAACTCATCATTTTCCATTGCTCCATCTAGTAGAGTTTCAGTAAAACCTTTAATAGATGTAATTGGCGTTTTAAGCTCGTGAGATACATTTGCAAAAAAATCTTTT
Source organism: Bacillus sp. AFS053548 (assembly GCF_002575105.1). Classification (NCBI taxonomy): domain Bacteria; kingdom Bacillati; phylum Bacillota; class Bacilli; order Caryophanales; family Bacillaceae; genus Bacillus; species Bacillus sp. AFS053548. Next base: position 28,195 of record NZ_NUHI01000083.1, read on the forward strand.
CGAACTTGCTCTAATTTCTTTAATTCACTTATGTCATGGAAAACAAGAACGATTCCTTTCCACTCGTGATTTATCCCAATAATTGGTGCACCATATATTTCAAAATGTTTTCTTTCAATTGATAATGGCAGAATGATTTGCTTTCTAACTTTTATTTCTTTTAGAAAAATTTCTTCCACAATTTCAATAACTTCTTTATGTTTAAATGCGTCATAATAAAGCTCCCCCAGTATACTTCTGGAGTCAATTTTGAACGTTTCTCGATATGTTTTATTAATAAGGTTTACATGACCTCTACTATTAATTAAAACAACTCCGCTACCAATATTATGGATCAATGTGTTTAAACGATCTTGCTGCATTTCTTGTTGACTAGTCATTTCTTGTAGATTTTTTGCAAGAACATTCATTGCTTGACTTAGCATTGTTGTCGATTCATTACTTTCGGCTAATGTTCTAGCTTTATAATTACCTTTGGATAATTCTATTGCAACTTGTGTAATATCTTCAATTGGTTTTGAAAATTGATGCGAGTAACGGATCAGTAAAATTATGATAGCAAATAAAACAAAACCTAATAATGAAAATAATAACATCCAAATGCTTCGGTAAACTTCTTTGATTGACTTAGTTGAATAATCAACAATCAAAAATTGCTTATTACCATGTTTATCTGTTATTTTCTTGCCATAATATTTAGCTGCAGAATCTTTTTCGATAAATTTAGCCGCATTCTCTACTTTATCAAGTCGTTCTAAATAAACTTTTAAATTCTTTGATGATATATTCAATTCCACATTCTCATTGCTAGATTTAGCGATCAGATTATAATGATCATCAAATAAAATAATATCGATATTTAAGTCCTTAGATATCTTTTTTAACGTTTGATTAGATATATTCTTTGTTAATGGTGTATTCGACTCCATTATTGAAGCAATTAAGTTAGTCTCTTTCTCAATTCTTTGATCATAGTTTGTCATATAAAAGGATTTAAATATTTGCCCTAGTACGATACCTAATATAACAAGAATAACGATTATTATTGCAGAGAATCCATAGAGCAATTTTCGATTTAGATTACTCATTTAATCTTGGTTCCTCTAATTTATAACCTAATCCACGAATTGTTTTTATATAAACTGGTTTTTTCGAGTCTAGTTCAATTTTTTCTCTTAAATGGCTAATATGAACATCGACAATTCTAGTGTCTCCAGCAAAATCATAATTCCAAACGGCACTTAATAATTGATCTCGAGTTAATACTCTACCTTTATTTTTCGTTAAATATAATAATAACTCAAATTCCTTAGGTGTTAACTCCAGTTTTTCACCTTGGAAATATGCTTCATAGTACTCAGGTAGGATTTTTAAATCAGCTATTATTAATGTATCAGCGTCGTCGTTTGACTGTACTGGTGTCTCAGTAATTTTAGATCTTCTTAAAATAGCTTTAACTCTAGCTACAACTTCTCTTGGGCTAAATGGTTTTGTCATGTAATCATCAGCACCAAGTTCAAGTCCTAACACTTTATCAAATTCATCATCTTTTGCTGTAACCATTAAAATAGGAGTAGTATTTCTTTGAAGTCTTAATTCTTTACAAACTTCCATACCATCTTTTTTAGGTAGCATTAGATCTAGAACAATTAATTCCGGTTTTTCCTCTACAGCCTTTTGTAAACCTTCTTCCCCATCAGTAGCTGTAACAACTTGAAAGCCTGCCTGTTCTAGGTTAAATTTGATTAAAGTTAAGATATGCTCTTCATCGTCAACTACAAGAATTTTATTGTTCATTTCATATTCCTCCAGGTCATTGTTAAACCCTCATCCATTTGGTCCTATTTATTTATCTATATCTACTTTTTAATCATACTAAAAATTCTATCAGACGTAAAACGTAAAAAGCAGGGATGGAAAGTTCCTACAAAAGCAAAACAACAAAAAAAGAATGTCAGTAGACATTCTTTAAGTTAAAAATTTTCATATAGAAGAGCATTCGATTGGTTTACGGTTGGTGGAATTACTGTCAGTTTTCCATTAGCAATTTCAGTTTGTGTTTTATTTAAAACGCTTACATTAATAAATACTTCATTTAAATCTAAGTTAATTTCAACTACTTCAAAATGAATAGAAATTGTTTCATTGTGATATATATGTTGATCGAATTGTAGTTCTTTTTTAATTATATGACTTCCTGGGCCAGGTAAATGTTTTGTAACTGCTGCAGAAACTAACCCGCTTATAATAAAACTTGGAACAATCGGTTTATTATATTTTGTTTGCGAAGCATAGTTGTATTGAGTATATAATGGGTTTGTATCGCCTGTTAAAGCCAGGTATAAGTAAATATGTTTTTCATCAATATGTTCTGTTACAATTAACTTTTCACCAATTGAAATGTCTTCAAGTTTTCGTCCGATTTTTGCTTTTTTAGTTAACATATTAAACCCCCTGTTTATCTTAATATTTTAAAAATTCGATAAACAACAGCAAATTTCCTTCTTAATCGGCAAATTTTTTATAAAAAACTTATAAAAAATTTTAATATTCGTCTATTCATATTTTCCCCCTTATGGAAGATAAAATTCTATCTTTCTCCTTTATAAGTAATTTAAATACTCCGGTTAGATACTACCTTTTAAATCTGTTTACCTTGCTTGAAAATCATATGGTTTGTTGCATAAAAAATTTGTACATACTTATACCGTGAAATATCATTCGGATGCATAAGTTTTTGGTATAATTTAGTAGATAAGATGCTTAAATTGAAGTTTGGCTAAGTGAAAAGGAGAGATGGACATGTCTTATACAGTTGATTTTAAAAATGTGTCTACGGTTGGTTTAGAGTCTTCCCCAGTAGTAGATGCACTTGCTGGTTTACGCGCTAATGAAGCTCGTTATTTTATGAACAAGTACAAACATGAATTTACGGTTGTTCCTGCCAGTGAAAGTCAGGAGACACTTGATTATGTTAACCGTATTTTGAAAGAAGAACGTGATATCGTATTCGCTGCTAAACCTTTAGAAACTTCTCGTTTTCAAGTGGAAAATATTAAATTTACCTACGTCTTTTATGAGGATGGACTTTCGGTAAATGTTATGTATACCGTTGATGATCCTAAAAAGCGTGCTGTTGGTTTTAAACTTTCTGACGGAATGGAAATTCCAATGGAGTTAGTAGAGAAGTTTAAGTTTGCTAGACAGAAGTCTAAATTAGCTGGAACGATTCGTGGCTCGTATTTTGTTATTAAAGGTGAATATTAAAGTAGGCTAAAAATCAAAGACCCACAAGGTAATTAGAAATTATCTTGTGGGTCTTCTTTTTAAGCTAAAACGTTCATAACGTTTTTGACAGCTGCAACTGAACGATCTAACGCTGTTTTTTCTTCAGCGGTTAAATCTAATTCGATAATTTGTTCAATACCGTTTCCGCCAATAATTGTAGGAACTCCTAAGTAAATACCGCTATACCCATATTCGCCTTCTAAATAAGCGATTGTAGGTAACACGCGACGTTGATCCTTAAGTATAGCTTCAACCATTTCTACTAAAGATGCAGCAGGTGCATAATAAGCACTTCCGTTACCTAGTAGATTAACGATTTCTCCGCCACCCTTACGAGTACGTTCAACAATAGCATCTAAACGATCTTTTGGAATTAATTTTTCTAATGGAATACCACCAGCATATGAATAACGCACTAATGGTACCATATCGTCTCCATGACCACCTAAAACAAATCCAGAAATATCTTTAACTGATAAATTTAATTCTTGAGCTACAAACGTTCTAAAACGAGCTGTGTCAAGAACTCCAGATTGTCCAATAACGCGGTGTTTAGGAAAACCAGCTTCTTTGTATACTGTATAAGTCATTGCATCAACCGGATTAGTTAAAACAACGATTGTACAGTTAGGAGAGTATTTTACGATTTCACGAGTAACTGCTTTCATGATGTTTGAGTTAGTTGATACTAGATCATCACGGCTCATACCCGGTTTACGAGCGATACCTGCTGTGATTACTACTACATCTGAATTAGCTGTGTCAGCATAATCACTAGTACCAATAATGTTAGCATCAAATCCTTGAACTGGACTTGCTTCAAGCATATCTAAGGCTTTGCCCTTAGTAGGGTTCTCTAGTTGTGGAATATCCACTATTACTACATCCCCTAATTCTTTTTGTGCAAGCAAGAAAGCTGTTGTAGCACCAGTAAATCCAGCACCTACTACGGAAATTTTACGTCTACGAATTGACATACAAATACCTCCCTTTTGTTTACAAACACAATTTAATTATACAAGAACTGATTCCATATTTGAAATTAATTCGCTTGCAAATTCAGAACATTTCACTTCAGTAGCTCCATCCATTAGACGAGCAAAGTCATAAGTAACAACTTTTGAAGCGATTGTTTTTTCCATTGACTTAAGAATCATAGAAGCTGCTTCACTCCAACCCATATGCTCAAGCATTAATACTCCAGAAAGAATAACTGAAGATGGGTTTACTTTATCTAATCCAGCGTATTTAGGTGCTGTACCATGAGTAGCTTCAAAAATAGCATGTCCAGTTTCGTAGTTGATATTTGCTCCAGGAGCGATTCCAATTCCACCAACTTGAGCAGCAAGTGCATCAGAAATATAGTCACCATTTAAGTTCATTGTAGCTACTACATCGAACTCACGTGGTCTAGTTAAAATTTGTTGTAAGAAGATATCAGCAATGCTGTCTTTTACTAGGATTTTGCCAGCTTTTTCAGCTTCATCCATTGCTTTGTTAGCAGCATCTTTACCGCTTGTTTCTACGATGCGATCGTATTCTGCCCATGTAAATACTTTATCGCCGAATTCTTGCTCAGCAACTTCATAACCCCAGTTCTTAAATGCACCTTCAGTAAATTTCATGATATTACCTTTATGAACTAAAGTTAAAGATTTACGGTTTTCTTGAATTGCATAATTAATTGCTGCACGTACAAGACGTTTTGTACCTTCTTCAGAAATTGGTTTAATACCGATACCAGATGTTTCTGGGAAACGGATTTTATTAACACCCATTTCTTTTTGTAAGAATTCGATAACTTTTTGAACTGCTTCAGAACCTTTTTCATATTCGATACCAGCATAGATATCTTCAGTGTTTTCACGGAAAATTACCATATCTGTATCTTCAGGACGTTTAACTGGTGAAGGTACACCTTCAAAGTAACGTACAGGACGTAAGCACACAAATAAATCTAATTCTTGACGTAGAGCAACGTTTAAAGAACGAATACCGCCACCAACTGGAGTTGTTAGAGGTCCTTTAATTGCGATCATGTACTCTTCAATTAAGTTTAAAGTTTCTTGAGGTAACCATTCACCAGTAACATTAAATGCTTTTTCACCAGCAAGAACTTCTTTCCATTCAATTTTACGATTACCATTATATGCTTTTTCAACAGCTGCATCTAAAACACGTGAAGATGCTGCCCAAATATCTGGGCCTGTACCGTCGCCTTCAATAAAAGGAATAATTGGATTGTTTGGCACGTTTAATTGGCCGTCTACTAATGTAATTTTTTCAGCTTGCATTACATGCTCCCCCTTGTATAAATAAATTAAATTCATTAAAATACATGCTTTTGAGAGGAAGATTCCTCTTCCTCTCTTTACTATACCACTATTATTCGAATATTAAATACTATTTTAAGTATTCAATTACTTCCTTATGCACGCTCTTCAATTGGAATGTAAGAGTTTTTCTCTGGTCCTGTATAATCTGCACGCGGACGAATAATACGATTATTTTCATATTGTTCTAAAATGTGAGCAGTCCAGCCAGACATACGGCTAATAGCAAAGATTGGAGTGAATAAATCATGTTCAATTCCTAAGCTGTGATAAACAGATGCAGAGTAGAAATCAACATTTGGTGGAATATTCTTTTGAGTTGTAACAAGTTCTTCAATTTTTTCAGACATTGTGTACCATTTTATCTCTCCAGTAATTGCACCTAATTGACGAGACATTTCTTTTAAATGTTTCGCACGTGGGTCCCCACCACGGTATACTCGATGTCCGAATCCCATAATTTTAGCTTTAGCATCCATTTTCTCTTGAATGTAAGATTCAACATTTTCAATCTCACCGATTTCAGCTAACATTTTCATAACGCTTTCATTTGCTCCGCCGTGTAATGGACCTTTTAAAGCTCCAATTGCAGCTGTAATACCTGAATAAATATCAGATAATGTCGCTACGCAAACGCGTGCAGTAAATGTTGAAGCATTTAATTCATGATCAGCATGTAGTACTAAAGCCTTATTAATAGCTTCTTCTGCAATATCATTAGGTTTATCACCTGTTAGCATGTATAAGAAGTTAGCTGAAAATGATAAATCTTTATTAGGAGCGACTGGTTCAAGCCCCTGACGAATTCGAGAAAACGCTGCCACAAATGTTGAAATTTTAGCTTGAAGTTGGATTGCTTTAAGATAATTTGAATCTGAGTCCATTGCTTCAGCATTTTTGTCATACAATGCAAGCATTGAAATAACTGTACGTAATACAGTCATAGGATGTACATTTTTTAAATTAGTTGATTTTAAGTAAGTAATAACTTCTTCTGGTAATTCAGCATTATCTGCTAATTGAGAAGAAAGTTTTTTAAGTTGATCCTTATTTGGTAACTTGCGATGCCATAATAAATATACTACTTCTTCAAAACTTGCATATTCTGCTAATTCATCAATACCGATACCTACATACGTTAATGTATCATCAATAATAGAACTTATAGAAGTCGTAGCTGCCACAACACCCTCTAAACCACTTTTAACTGTCATATTCCCCTCTCTCCTTTACGCAAAAATTTCCCTAGTATTTAATACATATATATACTGGTATAACTCTTTTAAATTACCGAGTATACATAGAAAGGAACCCTACTATCATTTATTATAAACAATAATCTGACTTTTGTGAATGAAAACAATTTACTAAAATATAATTATTATGCAATTACTTAATTAATTCTACAATCCAAATGAATAGATATGCGATTCCAGCTCCAATTAAAGGCCCTACTGCAACCCCTTTAAATACCGCTACAGACAATACAGTACCTAGTACTAATGCTGCTGTTATTTGTGGACTAGTAGCTAATAATTGTACTCCACCTTTTGCCAAAAGAGCCACGGCGATACCAGAGAGTAGTGCGATCCAGGCAACAGGGGTTTTTAATGCATCAATCAAATTTTTAAAACCGATTTCACCCGTAGCGATTGGTACTAATACAGCAATCGTAATGATTGTTACACCTAAATTAATACCTTTTGATTGCATATAAGGAAATACTCGAACTCCTAGAGGAGTATATTTTAGTACTAACAATACTATAATTGAAATAATTAAAGATTTATTTTTAGCAATTGCACCAATTAATAATAAAACTAAGAGAAAAATTGTCGATTCACTCATTTGTTAGTATCCCCTTAATGTATAATTTATTAATAAATACTATCAAACTTTACTATTATAAAAAAATAATTCTTGATAAAATAAGACAAGAGGACTCATTTCACTTTGGAAGGAGGTAAAAGTTTGAATAGAACTTTAGTTTTTCAGATCATTCGGTTTTTATTTGTAATCGCATGTACTATTATAGGTCTTTACGTGGCACTATTCATCTCAAAACTTACATACCCTTTCATCATTGCTTTAATCATCGCATACCTTTTAAATCCACTAGTAAATTTATTAAACGAAAAAGCCAGAATACCAAGAGGAATAGCAGCATTTTTATCAATTATTTTACTTTTAGCTGTCCTAGCAGGATTATTTACATTACTAATTACGGAAATCATTTCAGGTTCAACCTATTTAATTCAAGTTGTTCCAGAAAGCTTTGAACGATTAATTTATTTCGTTGAAAATATTGTTACTGATAAGGTGATTCCTTTATATGACTTAATTATGAGTAAATATAGTCAACTCGGTGCTGGTCAACAACAAACGATTCGCACAAATATACAATCGATTGGCGATTCTGCAATTAATCTAGGGAAAGAAGCATTAAACGGAATTATTGTAGGAATTAAACTAGTAATCGCTTTATTACCAAATACTGCTACTTTAATATTCGTTTCTTTATTAGCAACATTCTTTATTAGTAAAGATTGGTACAAAATAAAAAATTTATTCGCAAAATACACCCCAGATCGAATTCAACATTACAGCAAAACTATTTTTATTGATTTACGAAAAGCTTTATTTGGTTTTATTAAAGCACATATCACTCTTATTTCTATGACGACAGTGCTAGTCTTAATCGGATTATTAATATTAAGAATTCCTTTTGCAATTACTATAGCTATTCTAATCGGTTTCATCGACTTACTTCCTTACTTAGGAACCGGCTTAATTTTCGTACCATGGATCTTATATACATTTTTGTCTAGCGATTATAAATTAACGATTGGTCTAGCAATTTTATATGGTGTTGTAATTGTCCAACGACAACTTGCAGAGCCAAAAGTTCTATCTTCAAATATTGGATTACAACCGCTTCCTACTCTAATCTCGTTATTTGTTGGTTTCAAATTTTTTGGTCTACTAGGATTGATTGCCGGTCCAGTAACTTTAGTAATTTTATCAACTTTGTATCGAGCAAGAGTCTTCCATGAAATTTGGTATTATATTAGGGGTTCGAATTAAATTCAAAATAAAAACGAGTAAGCTAACTGCTTTCTCGTTTTTACGTTGTTGAAAAAAACTTGTCAATTTATTATCAAATTTTCGTAAAAGGAGNNCCTCCTCGGCAAGCCTGCGGGTTCTCAGCCTTCCCGCTTAATAATATAATTCATTTTTTGATGATCTATTTATGATTTTAAATGTTAATATGTTTATGCAGTTTTATAATATCAACCCAATAAGATTCACTTAAAAAACGTTTAACCATTTTATATTTCAACACGCTGAAAAACGAGAAAGCTAACTGCTTTCTCGTTTTTTGTCTCTTATAAAAAAATATTTTGCATTTTTAATGTTTATTTCTTTATAAATCCAGTCCAAACAACATTACCTTTTAGCCTTTTCATGACAAAATAAATAAGTTGTTGAACAAACTTGGTTCTAATTGGTTTAATTAGTAACACGATTGCCAGTAAGTCGGTAATTGGTCCTGGAATAAAAAATAGGAGGCCAATTAGGAAAAATGATAATCCCTCTATCATGATTAAATCTGGCATTTTGCCTGCCCGAAGCTGTTCTCCGGCTTGTTGTTTAACTGTAACCCAAACGGTTCTCATGATATATATACCAATCAAAAGCGTACCGATTAGCCAAAGAAATACTGATAAGGAACCAATTACTCTACCAAGTAATGTTAAACAGATTAAATCAATTAATGGGATTAACAATAGCCAACCAACAAGTTTTTTCATGATAGTTTCACCTCTTGCTTAGAATTAAAAATATCTCTTAATAATTTTTTTCATGTCAAAAAATAAAGAGAAGGAAACTTTGTCCTTCTCTTTATTATATCTTAAAATATGCTTTTATGTCCTGTACTAACTATTCCTCTAGAAGCATCTACTGTAACAGCTTGACCGTTTACTAAGATGTTCGTTGCATTTTCAACTCCAACAATTACTGGAATTCCTAAGCTAACACCTACTACTGCAGCATGGCTAGTTAATCCACCTTCTTCAGTAATAATAGCAGCTGCTCTTTCAATCGCTGGCATCATGTCTCGATCTGTACTATTTGTTACAAGAATACTTCCTGGAGTAACTTTCGATACAGCTTCTTCACCTGTTTTTGCGATGACCACTTTTCCTGCAGCAGTTTTGCGACCAATACCTTGCCCTTGAGCGATCACGTCACCTACTACATGGATTTTCATCATATTTGTCATACCTGTTTCACCGACTGGTAGTCCAGCAGTAATAATGACAGTATCACCATTTGAAACAAATTTAGCGTCTTGAGCCGCTTCCATAGCATGTTGTAACATTTCATCAGTTGAGTTTGCTCTTTCTCTATACTCAGTTTGAACACCCCAAACTAAAGTTAGGCGGCGACAAATACGAATATCAGATGTAATAGCTAAAATAGGAGCTTTTGGACGATATTTTGAAATCATTTTCGCAGTATGTCCACTCTCAGTAGGAGCAATAATAGCGGCTACTTTTAAGTTTAAAGCCGTTGCTGCAACCGATTGACCAATTGCATCTGTAATCGTTCCTTTATTTTCTCTTTGACGCTTTTTAAATAATTCTTCGTATTGTAAGCTTTTTTCAATTCGAAGCGCAATTGAGTTCATCATTGAAACAGATTCGACTGGATATGAGCCTGCAGCAGTTTCTCCTGATAACATAATTGCATCAGTTCCATCAAGAATGGCATTTGCAACGTCACTTGCCTCTGCTCGAGTAGGTCGAGGATTACGTTGCATAGAATCTAACATTTGAGTAGCAGTAATTACTGGCTTACCTAAATTATTACATTTTTTAATTAATAGTTTTTGAACGATTGGTACCTCTTCTGGTGGAATTTCTACACCCATATCACCACGTGCAACCATTAAACCATCTGAAACCTCAAGAATTTCATCGATATTATCGATCCCTTCTTGGTTTTCGATTTTCGGTATAATTTGAATATACTCAGCGCCATGTTTACCTAAAAGCTCACGAATTTCTAATACATCAGAAGCTTTACGAACGAATGATGCAGCAATAAAATCAACTTTTTGCTCAATACCAAATTCGATATCGCTTATATCTTTTTCAGTAATACCAGGTAAATTTACACGTACATTTGGTACGTTTACACCTTTTTTATTCTTTACTAAACCGCTGTTTAACACTTTAGTACGAATATCATTTCCTTCAATACCGATTACTTCTAATCCTATTAAACCATCATCGATAAGAATTTTAGAACCAACATGTACGTCGTCAATTAATCCTTCGTAAGATACTGCAAATTTTTCTGCTGTACCTACTACTGGTTCCGTAGTTATAATAACTTCATTTCCAGTTTTTAATTCTGCTTGGCCACCTTCAAAATCTAAAGTACGAATTTCTGGACCTTTTGTATCTAAAAGAATCGCTACAGTTCTACCAGTTTTTTTTGAAGCCTCGCGGATACTTATAATTCTTGCAGCATGCTCTTCGTGAGAACCATGCGAGAAGTTTAAACGTGCTACGTTCATTCCTGCATTAATTAACTCTACTAATTTATCTACCGATTCACTAGCAGGACCAATCGTACAAACTATTTTTGTTTTACGCATTTTTTACCCTCCAAATTTATATAAAACTCTATACTATTACGAAATTTATGAAATCGATTGCCCAATTAAATCTATCTAATTAAATTGAAAGTTCTTGAGATAATTGATACATATCTCGATCAAGTTCATGCTTTTTAGATAGTGCTTCAATAATGTCATGGTCAACTAACTTATTATTTTGGATTCCAACACAACGTCCACCTTTGCCCTCCATAAGTAGTTCAACCGCTCTCGCTCCTAGACGACTTGCTAAAACTCGATCAGCAGCACTTGGTGAACCACCACGTTGAACATGGCCTAAAACTGTTACACGCGTGTCAAAGTTAGTTCGATCTTGTATTACTTTTCCAATTTCAATTGCACTTCCGACGCCTTCTGCAACTACAATGATACTATGTTTTTTACCACGCTCACTACCACGGTTTAATTTACTAATAATATCATCCATATCATAGTCACATTCAGGTATTAAAATCGTTTCTGCTCCATCAGCTAACCCTGCCCATAATGCAATATCACCTGCATTACGACCCATAACTTCTATTACATATGTACGCTCATGTGATGTCGCTGTATCACGAATTTTATCAATCGCATCAATAACAGTATTTAATGCTGTATCGAATCCAATTGTAAAATCTGTACCTGGAATATCATTATCAATTGTACCTGGAACACCAACGCAAGGATAACCATGTTCAGTCAGCTTCTTTGCACCTTGATATGACCCATCTCCACCAATAACGACTAATCCTTCAATTCCAAACTTTTTAAGCTGTTCGATCCCTTTCATTTGTCCTTCTAAAGTTTTAAATTCTGGACAACGTGCACTAAGTAGTTTTGTCCCACCACGATGAATAATATCACCAACAGAACCCAACTCAAGCTTCTCAATATTTCCATTAATAAGACCAGAATAACCTTGGTATACACCATAAACTTCTAGACCATGGAAAATCGCTTTCCTTACGACTGCACGTACAGCAGCGTTCATTCCTGGAGAGTCTCCTCCACTAGTTAATACGCCAATTCTTTTCATTATGTATTCACCTCAATGATTTTACCTTATGCATTTATTCATTTTAATAAAGTACCATGTAATGCCTTTTTAAACAATAGAAATAATGTGAACTTTTTCATAAACTTTTTTTAATGAATAAAACACTTTTAAAAAGTATGACGACATCTTTATGCATATTGCTATTTTTTACTAATTTTATAAAAAAAATACAAAAAGAGCATGCTAACATATTGTTTCACACACTCTAGAAGTTAAACTAAATATTATTGGTTAAAAGAAATTTTCCCTAACTTTGCGTGTTTTTCATATCGTTGTTGAACTAGCTCTTCCTTATCCATAGTTACCAGTGACTTTAATGTTTCGTATAAGTACTTGTCGATATATTTAGCCTGTTGTTCAACATCATTTTGTGCTCCACCTTTTACTTCAGGAATAATTTGGTCAACTACACCTAATTCTAATAAGTCTGGAGCCGTAATTTTCATTGTTTCAGCTGCCCTACGTGCTTGTGAAGAATCTTTCCATAATAATGCTGCTGCACCTTCTGGTGAAATAACAGAGTAAGTTGAGTTTTCTAACATCAGTAACTTATTACCAATTCCTAATGCTAACGCTCCACCACTACCACCTTCGCCAATTACAATACAAATAGTAGGTACTTTTAAGCCTGCCATTTCAAAAATATTTCGGGCAATTGCTTCACTTTGTCCACGCTCTTCAGCTGCCTTACCAGGATATGCACCTTTTGTATCGATAAACGCGATAATTGGTCTGTTAAATTTCTCTGCTTGCTTCATTAAACGAAGTGCTTTTCGGTAACCTTCTGGATGTGGCATACCGAAATTACGTCTAATATTTTCTTTTGTATCTTTACCACGTTGATGTCCAACGACAGTAACTGGTAATCCACGGTAAGATGCGATACCTGATACGATTGCAGCATCGTCTCCAAATAATCGATCACCATGACACTCAAAGAAATCTGTAAATAATCTATTAACATAATCTAAAGTAGTTGGTCGTTCTGGATGTCTAGCAACTTGTACGCGATCCCAAACTCCCATGTTACCGTATATTTCATTTTCTAAGGTTTTTAAACGTTCTTCTAAACGTCTGATTTCTTCAGAAAAATCAACATCATGTTGACTTGTATAAACCTTAAGTTCGTCTATTTTCGTCTTTAGTTCATGAATCGGTTTTTCGAATTCTAACATAACCACTATTGCAAGACACCCCCTTGATGTAAGTTAAGGATTGTAAATAATTTTGAACGTAATTCTAATCGTGAAATAACTGCATCAAGTTGACCATGATTCAAAAGGAATTCTGCAGTTTGGAAGTCTTCAGGTAGTTCTTCACGGATCGTTTGCTCAATAATACGTCTACCAGCAAAACCAATTAATGCTCCAGGCTCAGCAAAGTTAAAATCGCCTAAAGATGCAAAACTAGCAGATACTCCACCTGTAGTTGGATTTGTCATAATTGAAATTGCTAAATAACCTAGCTCGCTATGCTTTTTAAGCGCAGCACTAGTTTTTGCCATTTGCATTAAACTTAAAATACCTTCCTGCATACGAGCCCCGCCAGATGCAGTAAAAATAATAAATGGTGAACCGTCAGATGAAGCTCGCTCAACTGCACGAGTTATTTTCTCTCCGACAACAGATCCCATGCTTCCCATTCGGAATCTTGCATCCATAACTGCAATTACAACAGGAATACCGTCGATTTTTCCTTTTCCTGTAACAATAGCCTCGTTAAGCTCTGTTTTTTTACGATCCCCTTCAAGCTTTTCTATGTAATCAGGGAAGTGTAAAGGATTTGCAGAAACCATATTTTGATCAAACTCTTCAAAAGTATCTTCATCAATTAAGCTTTCGATTCTTTCGAATGCTGTCATTTGATGGTGATATCCACAACTATTACAAACTTTTAGGTTTTTTATTAATTCTTTTGTAATACTAATTTTTTTACATTTAGGACATTTTGTCATAACACCGTCAGGTAAATCTTGTCTCATTACTTCTGAAGGTATAGATGCATATTTTTTCTTTTTGGAAAATAAGTCTTTTATTTGCAACCTAATTCCTCCTAACTTTTTTAGTACTAAATACTAATAGGATACTATAAATGTTATACACTTTTTGTTAACATTTGTCGATAAAATTCAGCTAAATTTCGTCATTTCAACCATTTAACCAACTTGAAATTTGTAGAAAATCTTAAAAAATTAATTTAGTCATTTTTTATGAAATTCCTTTAATTTCCAACAATTTCTGCGCTTTTTTACCACATCTAAGTATTATATCAGATAAAAAAGGATAGTACTACATTACTTAATTTTAGTATTGTAATACTATCCCCATTAATATTGATATCTGGTAATAAAACTATTTAATTAAAGCTAGTTTTTTTGTTTTTTCTTCGATTTCTTTTGGGTCAACATTCAGTCTTGCAACCCCTGTTTCCATTGCAGCTTTTGCCACACTAGCAGCTACTTTTGGAGCCACTCGAGGATCAAATGGTGCTGGAATAATAAAATCTGGAGATAAATCTGCTTCACTTACTAAGCTTGCAATTGCATTTACTGCAGCAATTTTCATCTCTTCATTAATATGAGTAGCACGAACATCTAATGCTCCACGGAAAATTCCTGGGAATGCAAGAACGTTATTTACTTGGTTAGGATAATCACTTCGACCAGTACCAATTACTAAAGCTCCTGCTTCTTTTGCATCTTCAGGCATAATTTCTGGGTCAGGATTAGCCATTGCAAAAATAATAGGATTTTCATTCATTGAACGAACCATTTCTTGAGTTACTGCTCCTTTTACAGAAACCCCAATAAATACGTCTGCCCCTTCAAGTACTTCTTTAAGGCTACCTTGTATTTTATCTTTATTTGTGTATTTTGCAACTTCATTTTTTACGCTATTCATACCATTTGGACGACCTTCGTAAATCGAACCTTTTGTATCACACATAATAATTTGGCGAACACCAAAACGATACAATAATTTTAATATAGCAATACCTGCAGCTCCTGCACCATTTAGAACCACTTTAATATCTGCCATATTTTTATTCACTATTTTTAAAGCATTTACTAAACCTGCAAGTGTAACGATAGCCGTTCCATGTTGATCATCATGGAATATTGGTATATTTGTTTCACGCTTTAAGCGTTCTTCTATTATAAAGCAGTTTGGAGCTGCAATATCCTCTAAATTTATTCCACCAAATGTAGGTTCTAACAATTTTACTGTTTGAATGATTTGCTCTACATCTTGCGTATTTAAGCAGATTGGAAATGCATCAACACCAGCAAAGCTTTTAAATAACGCAGCTTTACCTTCCATTACAGGTAATGCAGCCTCTGGTCCAATATTACCTAGTCCAAGAACGGCAGATCCATCCGAAACTACACCAACCATATTACCTTTCATTGTGTATTCATACACTCTGCTTTTTTCTTCGTAAATTTCTTTACACGGCTCGGCAACACCTGGTGAGTACGCTAAACTTAGTTCTTTAGCATTTGTAACTGGCACCTTAGAAACTGTTTCTAATTTACCTTGATGTACTCTATGCATATGTAATGCTTCTTCACTTAATAATGACAAACTATTCACTCTCCCTAATGTTGACGAGTTGACTTTTCAACTGTATATTTCTTAGTGATTTTCTCTTTAAAAGGTAAAATTTTCTTTTTGTATGATATCACATGTATGTTAATAATAAATAGTTTAGAGAAGAATGTCTATTTCTTTAATACAACATTTTCATCTCCTACAATATTTCTTAACATCGAAAGACAATTCACAGAAGGATTCACATAATAGTGTTCAGATAATTGAACAGCTTTTTTATCTTCTTCATAGTAAAGCACAACTTTCGCATGCCCTTTAAACTTAGAGAGCGTTTGCTGTATTGTGTAGGAAATATTTTTATTAGTATGTCCCGTAATTTTAATAAATAAAGTATACTTCTTTTGATCGTTTATTTCTTCCATTTCTTCGATTGTAAGGACTTCATTTATTATTAATTGTTTTCTTTCATCCCGTTCATCAACTTTTGCTTTAACTACAACTACTTCTTTTTCTTTTAATTTATGACGGTATTTTTCAAAAGTAGTCGGAAATATAACAGCATCAATTGAAGTACTTAAATCTTCAACTTGTAAAAAAGCCATATGCTGTTGTTTTTTTGTTTTTGTAATCCTTAAATCCTTAATATAGACAAACAGTAGATGCTCTGTATCTTTCTTCATCATAATTGATGAAATAGTCCCGGCATCACTTTCTTTAAGCAGCTTCTCGTATTGACTAATCGGATGACCTGATAAATAAGTACCTAAAGCCTGTTTTTCAAGTTCAAGCTTAATTGAAATTTTCATTGGCTCAACTTTAATAATTTCTGGTTTAGGCACAAAATCTTCATCAAGAAATAAATCAAATTGATCTTCATTTTCAGGTCTTACTATATCCACATAATCAAAAATCATATCAATATTTGCTAATAGTGTTGCACGGTCGAGCTCAAACTCATCAAAGCATCCCGAAAAAATTAAATTTTCTATACTTTTTCGGTTTAATGCTTTTGGTGAAATTTTAATGCACACTTCAAAAAAATCTTTATATGGCCGCTTTTGTAGAATTTCTCTCACAGTTGCCATTCCTATATTTTTAATAGCTAATAAGCTATATCGAATTCCATTTCCTTCAACTACAAATGCATATTGACTTTTATTTATTGAAGGTGGATAGATTGGGATCCCTTTCAATTTTGCTTCCCCAATATAATTCGATACTTTCTCTTCACTTCCTATAAAACTCGATAAAAGTGCTGCATAAAATTCAAGAGGAAAATTTGCCTTTAAATAGGCTAGTTGATACGCGATCATACTATACGCAACAGCATGACTCCTATTAAATCCATAGTTAGCAAATTGGACAATTAAATCGTATACTTCATTTGCAACTTGTTCATCATAGCCTTTAGCTATTGCACCTTCTACAAAATGAATTCTTTCTTCGTCTAAAACTTCCTTCTTCTTTTTACTTACAGCTCTTCGAAGTAAATCTGCTTCACTTAAAGTAAACCCTGAAAGAGTTGAAGCAATTTGCATGATTTGCTCTTGATATATAATTACTCCATATGTTGGTTTTAATATTTTTTCTAAAACTGGATGAGGATACGTTACCTTTTCCAATCCATGTTTATATTGAATAAATCTAGGGATTTGCTCCATTGGACCCGGACGATATAACGCGTTTACAGCCACTATATCTTCAAACTGATTAGGCTGTAATTGCTGTAATACCCTTCTCATCCCTGATGATTCTAGCTGAAATACGCCTGAGGTATCTCCTTTACTAAGAATTTCAAATGTTTTTAGATCTTTTAACGGAATTTCTTCCAAATTAATTACTTCGCCTTTTGCTTCATAAATTAATCGACAGACCTCTTCCAATAAACTTAAGTTACGTAGGCCAAGGAAGTCCATCTTTACTAATCCAAGCTCTTCAAGGATTTCTGCAGGATATTGTGTTAAAAACACTCCATGATTCCCTTCTTGTAACGGGACAACATTTGTTAACGGAAGTTCAGAAATAATAACACCTGCTGCATGAATGCTTGTATGGCGAGGTAATCCTTCAACTTGGCAGGCTACCTCAAATATTCGTTTATGAATACCAGAATGTTCAACATGACTTTTAAATGCTTTTGATTGCTCATAAACATCTTTTAATGAGTTTCCTAGTGATGATGGAATTAGCTTCGAATACCGATCTATTTCAGTTGGTGTAAGTCCCATTACCCTAGCAATATCTCGAATGGCTGCTTTTGCTCCTAATGTTCCGAATGTAATAATTTGGGCAACATGCACATCACCATATTTTGAAGCGACATATTCAATCATTTCATCTCGTCGATGATCTGGAAAGTCAATATCAATATCTGGCATTGTAATTCTTTCTTCATTTAAAAAACGTTCAAATAGTAAATTATAATGTATTGGGTCTACATTCGTAATTTTTAATACGTAAGCCACTAAAGATCCCGCGGCGGAACCACGTCCTGGACCAACAAATATCCCTTGTTCAAGTGCATATTTAATAAAGTCCCATACAATGAGGAAGTAATCATTAAATCCCATCTTATTGATTGTATTTAATTCAAATTCTAATCTTTGTTTAAGTTCATCATTTATTTCCCCGTACCGCTCAATCATGCCATTTTCACAAACCATTTTTAAATATTCCACTGTTGAATATTCATCAGGTACTGGATACTTAGGCAATAAGGGCTGATGAAAAGGAATCGTTACATTACAACTATCTGAAATATGTATAGTGTTTTGAAATGCTTCTTCTTCGTCAGAAAACAACTTCAATAATTCGGCTTTTGATTTATAATAATATTCGTTCGAATGTAATCTTGGTCTTGATTCGTCCGATAACTTAGTACCATTTTTAACTGAAAATAATGCATCTTGAATAAGTGCATCCTCTTTTTCAATATATCGAACATCATTTGTAACAACTAGACTGATGTTTGTTTCTTTTTGTACTTGTTTAATTAATGGATATAGAGAACAATCTTCAGCTAAACCGTGATCTTGAATACTGACAAAAAAGTGATCAAAAATTGATTGATACTCTTTTAAATGAACAATAGCTCTTTCAATTTCTCCATTCAAAAGTAAGTTTTCAATTTCTCCCTCGATTCCTGGCGTCATTGCAATCACGCCGTTACTATATGCCGACAACCACTTTTTAGGAATTCCTTCTGGTGATTTTGTCCCTATAATACTTGTAAGTTTTAAAAGGTTTTGATAACCAGTCAAATCTTTCGCTAGTAAAATCATCGGATAAGACTGCTGTTCATCCATTAAAATGGAGAGTTTCACACCAATAATTGGCTTAATCCCTGCTTTTTTACACGCATGATAAAAAGGAATTACCCCGTACATGACATTTTCATCTGCAATAGCAAGCGCAGGATGTCCTTCTCTAACAGCAGCATTAATTAATTCATCTATTTTACATGCGCTTTGCAATAAACTATAAGAACTTTGAACTTGCAAATGAACAAAACTCATCTACATTCCTCCTTACCATCTTTTCAATATAATCTATTCTATCACAAAATACGAACTTACATTCTATTTTTTGTTCGTGATAATTAAAACAAATCTTTTATTTTAAACTTACTTTAATACTCATCATACACATAACACTTTGTCCATATATATTAATTGAGGGAGTGAGGAGAATTGGAGCTTAAGTTGCCATTTATACCAGCATTAATTTCAATGTATTTTATTTCATTAGGAATCATAATAGGTGGATCGATCATTGGTTCAATCGGTTACTACGTTATTGGACAGCCACCACTTAGCAGCATGTATGATTTATCAATGAAGTTACGAATTTGGGCAATTGTTGGAGCGATTGGCGGAACATTTGATACATTTTATAGTTTTGAAAAAGGATTATTTGAAGGAGAAACAATCGAATTCATTAAGCAAATTTTCATGATTATAGCCGCCATGGGAGGAACTCATACAGGTACAATCATTATCCAATGGTTTACAGGAGAACATGTTTAATGAAAGCTCCTCCAGAACAACTCTCCCACGCTTGGGCAAAATTTTTTGTAGGCATTTTTTTCGGGTTTATCATTAGTTGGCTTGTCTTTATTTATTTTTATGGTGTGACAGAAGAAGAGCAAGTAAAACAAATATCTGAATTGAAAATGCTCAATAAAGCATATTTAAGGGATAAAAATATATTTTTTGAAAATATGGAGCGAATGAACAAGGAAAAGAAACGAAATTTAACAGTTCAAGAAATCAAAGTGACAATACTAAATTACAAACAATACAATCTAAATGAATTTACGAATCTTCAACTTGTTTCTGATGTTAAGGATGACCTAAGTAATTTACTTACTCAAGATATAAAAAGCGTTTCTCAAAATCGGGAATTATTAAGACGTGCAATCGAAAACAAAGTTTATATTAAAGATGATCGGCGATTTAAACTTGAAATAGATACAATCTTCTTTGACACCGTATTAGAAATCACATTAAAAATAAAAAGCACAAAATAAATGAGAGGCTAGAATTTACGATTAGCCTCTCAAATTTATTTTTAAACTTTATTTTTCTTCCCTACAAACCTTTTTTAATTCTTCCACTACTTTTTCTGCTTCTTCCCATGAGAAGACTTTCGCTCCAGATGCAAGCGGATGTCCACCACCGTTAAACATAGCAGCTACTCCATTTATAACTGGTCCTTTTGAACGAAGACGTACTCGAATTAAATCCTCTTCTTCTAAAAAGATACCCCAAGCTTTTACCCCTTTTATATGTCCAAGTGAACTTACAGCCAATGAAGCTTGTTCAGAGTTTACATTGTATTCATCCATTAGAGCCTTTGTCATGTTTATATGACCGACTCCCTCTTCTGTTAGTTTAAAATTTTGAAGAACATATCCATTTAAATGAGCCATCTCAATTGATGTTTCATACATATTGTCATATATTTCATTAATAGAAAAATCCTTTTTTATCAAATTACTAGCTGCATGAAAAGTTCTTTCTGTTGTACTTGGAAATAAGAATCTTCCTGTATCTCCAATAATACCCGCATAAATTAGTCTCGCAGCTTTGTCAGTTACGACTAATTGTTCATTACTACTCTCTGCCAGTTCAAAAATTAGCTCACTTGTTGAACTCGCAGTAGTATCTACATGCATAATGTCACCATATGGATCTACGTTCGGATGATGGTCAATTTTAATCAGTTTCTTTCCAGTTGAATATCTCGTGTCATCTACTCGTTCAGTATTGGCAGTGTCACAAACAATGACAAGTGCATCTTTATATACTTCATCTTCAATTTCATCCATTTTATATAAATACTCTAGAGATTGTGGCAAATGTCCTACTACAAATACTTTTTTTACAGGATAACTTGCTTTAATCATCTCTGCTAAACCGCATTGTGAACCAATTGCATCTGGATCTGGGCGAACATGACGATGAATTATTATCGTATCAAACGAATGTATATCTTTTAAAATTTGTTCCTTCAACATTAAACTCTCCTTTATATGAAAACTTTTGAAATATAGTTTCTATGACTGTAAAATAGAATTATGTATTAGTCATTGAAAGGTGGAAGCTAAGTGAATAGCATTGCAACAATCGTAATTATATCTTTTCTATTCTTCTTATTTTACGTTACCAAATTTTTCTTTACAAGCGAACTATTAACAAAAAAAATTGCAGGATCGCGTGCAAGATTAACTTTTGGATTATTCCTATTGCTTTACGGTATAAATCAAATTGTAGCAAAGCTTGAATTAATAACAATTTGTGTCGGTATTATTTTCATTCTATTTGGTGTGGCAAATCTATATCGTGGATACTTACAGAATAAGCATTATAAAGCAATTGAAAATAAACAAACTGTTTAATCTTATAGTAATCTAGAAAGTGAGAAAACTTACATGATAACTGAAGAACTATTTTCATCAAAATTTGATGAACTAGTAGAATTATCACATTCTAGTATTAAACTTCAAAAACTACTTACTTTTGCAGAAGAATTAGAGAATCAAGAGGAATGGGGATATCTATATTACGTTAATATGGAATTAGCAGAAACTGCTTTTTCTATTGGTGAAATAGACTTATTTATTGATACTTTTTTGTGGTGCGTAGATTTATATGATCAAAACGAGGAACGTATCGAGCAAGAGCAAATCCTATGGCTGTACAAGTGGTTGTTAGAAATAATACCTCAGTCCCTGAGATTCTCGTTAGAAGAAATTCACCATTATTTCGAGGATTTTAAGAATCGTTTAGTGATTGCTAACTATTCTTTAAGACCTTATTTTCAAGCTCTATTTATAATGAACTTATATTTAAATCAAATTGATTACGCAAAACAAAACTATCAACTATATAAAAAATCTCCAAGGGATCATTTAAGTAATTGTGAAAAATGTGAAATGTATGGTGAAATGATTTATTTACTAAAAACTGATCATCTTCAAGAAGCGTTAAATTTGCAAAATAAAATAATGAATAGCTCAGTTGATTGTGACGAAGCGATTCACAAATCCTACTCAAAATTACTGCTCCCTTTATTAGAAGAAAGCAAAATAGATGAAGCATTAATTATTCAACAAAAAGCTTATTTTGTAACATACAATCGCACAAAATACATTCCTGAACTAAGTGAGCAAATGATTTTTTTAACTTTTTGTGATCCTGAAAGAGCAATTGAATTGTTCTATAAACATGTTGATTTATGTGATAATCTTTCGAATCTATCATATAAATTCGAGTTTTGGCTAGCAGCATTATTTATGGCGAAAAAATTGAAAATAAATGAAGATGAATTTATTTATGACTTAGAGAAATTAGAGAAAATTGTATATGACTTAGCAAAAGATTTTGATACTAGAAACGAAAATAATGAATTTGTTAATCGAGTTAATAAACTACTTTCGAATTAAAAATACGGGATGATTTTTTCATAAACTTCAAAGGCAGGGAATGGTTTCCTGCTTTTTTTTATCCCTACTTTTTTATAATTAAATATTAATGGAAGCCTAAATAGGACTCCCATTATTGTGATGTAAAAAAAAGAAGTTGTCATTTAAATAAGTAATGTCTTGTTGATTTCCACTACAGGGTGCTCGCTTTCCATGGGGCGAGATTCTCTAGCCTCCTCGGCATGCCTGCGGGGTCTCAGCCTTCCCGCTAATCCCATAGGAGTCGAGCACCCTTTCGTTCCAATCAACTTACTCATCTAAAAAAGTTTATCTTTAAAAACTTTAGAATAAGCTTTTTGAGGAAGTACTCATAAAAAAAAATCATAACCTCAATCAAAATCAAGAAGCTAAACAAAAGTCCATGAATCATGAAGAAAAAGAGGAGAAGAATTATAAAAATAGATGAAATTACATTAAAAATCAAAAACAAAAATTAAATCTTCTCAATTCATATTCAAAATAACGGTTTATACTTTTTATCAAAATCTTATCGAAACATAAACATAAATAACCCCATACCAACGAAGATCATTACTTTATCAATAAATCTTAGTGATCCATTTTTAATATTGACAATGCTTTAATTCAACACTTTAAAAAATGGAAGCCTATTAGGGCTTCCATTTTTCATCGATCTAATAACTGCATCATCATTAATGCTTTACCTACTAATATTCCTTGTTGAAATACTTCAACATCAACTTTTCCAAACTTACGACCTAATTCTAAAACTTTTGGTTTAATTTCAATTACATCATCAATTTGAACTGGTTGTACGAAGTAAATTGTAATATTTTCTACGATTAAATCCCCTTTTTTCATATCACGAACTGCTCGTTTACCTGCCTCGGTTACAATCGTTGTAAATACGCCATGTGAAAGAGTACCAATTACATTCGTCATTTGAGGAGTTACATTACATCTAATCGTAAAGTCATCATTTTTTTGATCTTTATTATTATGAAATTGACTAGTAACTATATCATCAATTGTTTCTCCCACTTGAGGTTGTCGTTGCAATTGCTGTAATGCTTCAAGTACATCTTGACGACTAATAATACCGATTAAGTTATTCGATGTATTTACAACTGGTAGCAACTCTATGCCTTCCCAAACCATCATTCTAGCAGCTGCCGCAACCGACATTTTTTCATTTACACTTATTGGTTGTCTAGTCATTACTTTATCAATTCTCTGAGTACGTTGTTCATGTATAATATCCTTTGAAGTTACAATTCCTATTAGCTTACCTCGATCATCAATTACAGGATATCTTCCATGACCTGTATCTCTGTTATGTTCATACCACTTTTCAACTTCATCAAATGGAGATAGTGTAGCTGTTTTTTCAGTTGGAATGAGTATATCCTCAACTAGTACTATATCTTTCTTAATTAACTGATCATAAATTGCTCTATTAATTAACGTCGCAACAGTAAACGTATCATAACTCGAAGAAATAATTGGCATTTTCATTTCATCCGCAAGTCGTTTTACACTTTCATCTGTATCAAATCCACCTGTTACTAAAACCGCTGATCCTTCTTTTAATGCTAATTCATGCGCTTTCACTCGGTTTCCGACGATTAATAAATTATTTGCACTAATATATCTCATCATCGCATCAAGCTGCATTGCACCAATAACAAACTTATTAAGTGTTTTATGTAATCCTTCTTTACCACCTAAAACTTGTCCATCAACAATATTAACAACTTCGGCAAAAGTTAATTTTTCAATATTTTCTTTTCTTTTCGTTTCAATACGAATCGTACCTACACGTTCAATGGTACTAACAAACCCTTTGTTTTCCGCATCTTTAATTGCTCTATATGCAGTACCTTCACTTACACTTAAATCTTTCGCAATTTGTCTTACTGATATTTTATGACCTACCGGTAGTTGTTCAATATGTTCTAGTATTTGATCGTGCTTTGTAGTCACTTACCTCACCAAGCTTTCAATGGTTGTATTAATATTTTTATTAACTATTATATAACAATTCATACCATGAAAAAAAGCACGTTTCAACGTGCTTCTAATACTGTACTAATATTTTCTTCGATGGCCTATACTACAATAGTGAAATTGTTGTATTTGGCTCATGAATGAAACCATTTTTCTTTGGTAATTTTGAAAGGAACTCATTTGGGTCTACTTGGATTGGTGGAAATGTATTATAATGCATCGGAATTACTTGCTGTGCGTTAATCCATTCAGAAGCAATTACTGCATCGTCGATTCCCATTGTAAAATGATTACCAATTGGTAAATATGCTATATCGATATTTTCATACTCACCTAATGTTTTCATACCTCTGTATAATGCAGTATCACCAGCATGATAAATTGTTTTACCAGCTATTTTTAATAAAACGCCTGATGGTGGTCCTACATTAATAATTTGTTTATTTTCTTCATCAACAATACTTGAACCATGGATTGCTTCTACTAATTTTAATTTACCAAATGAAAACTCTTTTTCTCCCCCGATATGCATAGGGACAACTTTGACACCTTGCCACGAGATCCAAGTTGCTAATTCCACAGGAGCAATAACAGTTGCATCATTTCGTTTTGCTAGTTCAACCGTGTCACCTAAATGATCGCCATGACCATGTGTTACATAAATATAATTCACTTTAATATTTTCTACTTTCACATTAGTATGTGGATTACCGTTAATAAATGGGTCAATAATAATTGAATCTTGACCGTGTTCTACTAAAATAACACTGTGCCCAAAATATGTAATTTTCAAATGAAGTCGCTCCTTTATTATAAAATTAGTCTCTACCACATTTTAACAGATTATTTTCTATTACAAAAATAAGAAATAAGTTAACTATTTTACGTAATTCGATAAAAAATGATAAAATAAGAGTGTTATAAACTGTAAAGGCTTTTTTGTTTATTGCAGTAATTTGTTTTTTAAGAAAGGATGTTACAAATGGAACACCGTATACAAAATCTATCAACTTGGTTAAAAGAGCAAGATATTCAACTAGGATTTATTACATCTACTGAGAACGTATTTTATTTAACTAATTTCCATTGTAATCCACATGAGCGTCTTTTAGCTTGTCTTGTATTTCCAAATGATGAGCCAATCCTTGTATGTCCACAAATGGAAGTTGGACATGTACAAAATGCTGGCTGGAAATATGACGTAATAGGCTTTAATGATAGTCAAGATCCTTGGGCAATGATACAAGAATCATTAGCAAAACGTAATATTACAGTTAATCGTATGGCGATCGAAAAAGAACATCTTCTTGTTGGCCGCTATGAAAGATTAGTACAACTTTTCCCTGGCGTACAATTCCTTGCAGCTGAGGAGAAATTACATGACTTACGTTTAATTAAAGATAGTGAAGAAATTCGTCGTATGCAGGTTGCTGCTGAAGCTGCTGACACGGCTTGCCAAATTATTGTTGATCGTATTGCTGAAGGCAAAACAGAAATGGATTTAATTGCTGAAATGGAATACGAGATGAAGAAAAAAGGTATTTCTAAAACTTCATTTAGCACTTTAATTTTAACTGGTGCAAACTCAGCGTTACCACACGGAAATCCAGGTACAAACCCAATTAAAAAAGGTGATTTCATACTTATGGACTTAGGTTTTATCGTTGATGGATATTGCTCAGATATTACTCGTACAGTAATGTTTGGTCAACCAAATGAGCAACAACGAGAAATTTATGAAACCGTTTTAAAAGGTCAACTTGCTGCAATCGAAGTGAGTAAACCAGGCGAGGTATTAGGAAATGTTGATCGCGCTGCTCGTCAAATTATCACAGACGCTGGGTATGGCGAATATTTCGTTCACCGAATTGGTCACGGATTAGGTATTGGTATCCACGATTACCCATCAGTAAATGATTCAAATACTGGTATTATTAAAACCGGCATGTCATATACAATTGAGCCAGGAATCTATGTACCAAATGTTGGTGGAGTTCGTATTGAAGATGATATCGTTATTACAGAAACAGGTGCAATGACATTAACGAAGTTCCCTAAAGAATTAATCATCCTATAATATGAATCAAGACGGATTAATAAATATTCGACAAGTACTTCCGTCAGACATCCCTATTATGCATACATGGGAATGTGATAATGAGATTGGTAAGCTTGTAGGAATAGAAAAACCACGTTCTTTAGATGAATTGGTACAAGGCTATGAAAAATATTTTGACGGACTTAAACCTAATCTCCACTTGTACACAATCGAATACAATAGTATTTGTGTTGGAAGAATTGAATTAGGAAATCTTGATCAAGAGAATAATCATGCCGCTTTTGGAATCGTAATTGGAGATCAATCAATGCAAAATAAAGGAATTGGTTCATTTGCTTTAAACTATCTACTAAATTATGCTTTTAATGAATTAAAACTCATAAAAATATATGGTGAAGTATACGAATATAATATCGCTTCACAAAATTTCCTTACAAAATTAGGCTTTCATTTAGATGGTATATTGCGCAAGCACGAGTTTTTCAAAGGCGCTCATCGTGATATGTATCAATATAGCATGTTGAAAGAAGAATATAATTTGAGTTGGGAATAAATACCAAATAAAAACCCCTTTCTTCATTAAGATGAAGAAGGGGGTTTTTCATTATACATTATGAAGGTTCGTATGTTGTAACGGCACACCACTCATTGATACATTTCGTTCAATTAGATGATATTGTTTACCATTTATTATAAAAAGTCTATTTCCTCTGTAATCAACTGTTTTACCTTGGCTTTCTAATTCAGCCTTCACAGCCTTCGCATATTCATTTAGATTTAAATAACGCTCATCTAAATCTAATGTAATATTTTGATTACGATAACCCATTAGCCAGTTAAACCCGAAAAAACCTGCAATCAGAAAAATAAGGATAATACTATATTCCAATACTCTCACTCTTTTTTTACATAAAATGGAAATTATGATATCATTTTACTATAAAAATAAAGTGAATGTTAATAGAATTAGAATAAAATAAAATCCCTTTACCGATTTCGATAAGGGGATTTTACTTTTTATTAGTTTGTAGAAACAGATGTACCTTGTAATAAAGTAGTTGCTTCTTTATATTCTAAGCCGTGAGCTTCCGCTACTGCTTCGTAAGTTACATATCCATCAAGTGTATTAATACCTTTGAATAATGCAGAGTTATCTAAGCAAGCTTTTTGATAACCTTTGTTAGCAATTTGAACTGCATAAGGTACTGTAACATTTGTTAATGCCATTGTAGAAGTACGAGGTACTGCACCAGGCATGTTTGCTACAGCGTAGTGTACTACTCCATGCTTCTCATATGTCGGGAAATCATGAGTTGTAATACGATCTGTTGTTTCGAAAATACCACCTTGGTCAATTGCAATATCAACTACAACTGAACCTGGTTCCATTGATTCGATCATTTCTTTTGTAACAAGTTTTGGCGCTTTTGCACCTGGAATTAATACTGCACCGATTACAAGATCAGATTCTTTAACCGCTTCAGCAATATTGTAAGGGTTTGACATTAAAGTCGTAATTTGATGACCAAAAATATCATCTAATTGACGTAAACGATCTGGATTTAAATCAATCATCGTTACATGAGCACCAAGACCAACAGCTACTTTAGCAGCATTTGTTCCTGCTACACCTCCACCAATGATTGTAACTTTTCCACGACGTACTCCTGGTACTCCACCTAATAAAATACCTTTTCCGCCTTTATTTTTCTCAAGGAATTGAGCACCGATTTGAGCTGACATACGCCCTGCTACTTCACTCATCGGAGTTAATAACGGTAATGTATTACCAACTTGTACAGTTTCGTATGCAATTCCTACTACTTTATTATCAATTAAAGCCTTAGTTAATTCAGGCTCTGGAGCTAAATGTAAGTATGTGAATAAAATTAATCCTTCACGGAAATATCCATATTCGCTTGGAATTGGTTCTTTAACTTTCATAACCATTTCATTATTCCAAGCCTCTTCAGCTGTTTCAACAATTGTTGCGCCAGCATTTACGTATTCTTCATTAGTAAATCCTGAACCAAGTCCAGCATTTGTTTCAATGTAAACTGAATGTCCATGTCCAACTAAGTTCATTACTCCAGCTGGTGTCATTGCTACACGATTTTCGTTGTTTTTTATTTCTTTTGGTACCCCAATACGCATGTTATTTCCCCCTGAAATATATTTAATTCGTGCCTCTTAGGATGAGCTCTATTTATTAAAAAATAATACATTTTTATATTAACACAAAACATATAGTGCAGAAAATGAAAACGCTTAATTTCGTTTAATAAATATTAATTCAGAATCTTTTTTACTATAAATTATGCTTTAAAAATGGAATTGTCCCACGAATTCTCATGATAATGGAATATGTCTGTATTTATTAATGACATCCAAGCCACCAGTGACTTCAAATATATCACCTGTTATAAAATCAGACTCTTCCTTACACAAAAATTGCACCATTCTTGCTATATCTTCTCCAGTACCAGATCTTCCAACTGGTGCAAGACCTTTTCCATCCTTACTCGCTTCAGTTTGATTTGCTTCTTTCATATCACCAAAAATATCTCCAGGACAAATCATATTAGATGTTATACCGTTTTCAGCTTCCTCATAGGCTATTGTTTTAGTTAATGAAACTAGCCCTACTTTAGCTGCACTGAATGCAGAACGATAAATCCATCCCGAAGCTGAATTGGCACCTTGAAATCCATAATTTATGATACGTCCATATTTCTGCTTCCTCATAATTGGAATAGTTTGCTTTAAAAGATAAAACACGCTGTGCAAATTTCCATACAACAAGTATTCCCACTCTTCATCAGTGTAGTCAGCCAGTTTTTTACGGTTAAATAAATACGGACCAGCATTATTGATAAGACAATCAACCCTACCGAATTTCTCCATCGTTTTTGAGACAATCTCACTAATAAATTGTTTATCGCAAATATCACCTTTTACAAAAAGAATCCGGTCCAAATAATCCTTCCATTCTTCTTTTCGCTCTTTAATAGCTTGTTCATCAGAAAAGTACGTAACAGTTACTGAATAACCATCTTTTAAAAATGCTTCAGTTACTTTCTTCCCTAACCCCTTCGATCCTGCCGTAATGACAGCATGCCTCATAAAACTCTTCCTTTCGAGTCTAAATAATTTTATATATTATTGAAAATCATCTAGATAAATCAATCAATTGTAGTATTTTTAAAATCTATTCTCATTAACCTTTTTAATTGATTATTTAAGCATAAAGCCAGTCCATTAAAAATTATGTCATATCTTATACATATATCTTTAATTTAGTAAGATTATTTTATTAAAAGATAACTATGTTTTCTATTATTATGAATTATTTTCCTTTTATTTTAATAATTTTTATTTTTAGATTTTAGGCTTTACATATTTGTGTCAAAAGGTAAGTAGCAGCTAAAATAAATTTTTAAAATTGTGTGAAAACTACTAGATTTTTATAACAAAAGGAAGTAATATATACTAATTGCTTGTTACGATACGATAAATTCATGATATAATTATCACATCTACTGTGAATCTAGGTTGTTGCGAAAGTGACTTCGACATTGGGTAGAACCATGATAGTGAGTAGACTTACTATTAGACGAAAACCAAGTCAATCACTAAAAAAGTTGAGAATAATCACGTAAAAGATAACTCAACTATGTAGGATTTGTTGTATCCGAATTTACGCCCTCGGAGTGTTAGAACCAAACGAGAGTAGTTTCGGCAAAATCGAACACGTAGAACAGGGAAGCAAACATCAATTTATTGATATTTATAAATTAATGGCAACGGGGGAGTAAAAAAAATGTTACAAGATTATTTTTTATACGATGAACGATTAGGTATTTTTCTACCAAGCCTAAAGCTGGATTGGGAAGATTACTCTCGCGATCAACAACTGATGATTATTACTGAATGGGAATATATCCGTGGTGACATACCTGATCAAATTAAGCGTTTAGAGTTTTCGATTAATCATAAACAAGAACAATTAAATCACGAATCTAATTTTGCTTTGAGCTGTAAATTAAATTCTGATATTGCAGAATTAGCATCAATTATTAACGATCTTTGGATTTGGTTTAGAAGTAACCAACAAATGTCGAATCATACAAAAATACATGGTTAAAAAGCTAACAATAAATTTGTTAGCTTTTTTTCTGTGCCTCTATTATTATATTTATTCATTTTCGCGCTTTTGAATTTGTAAAAGCGTGTCTCCAATTGTTTTCAGTTCCTCTTTTAGTCGGATGGTTTCATTCGCAACTTTATCAGAAGATGCTTCTTTAATTTGCTTGTTTAGTTGGTCAATCACTTTTCGTAACTTTCCAACGGATTGTTCTAGTTGAAAACTTGATGTAGGCTTCATAATTGTCTCCTTGAATGGTTTTCTTTTAGCATACCACATACTCGTTTACAACCAAACGTGTATTCGATGGGCTAAGAGTAAATTGTCCAATCGAGGTTCAAGCCGGTTTCCACTCATTCTACATTAAAAAAGCTAACAGCTAATTTGTTAGCTTCTCAATTTGTGATTTAATTTGTTGGCTCCTGGTTTATCCGTTCCGATAATATACGATATTGATAAAATTTCTTTGTATATTCTAATATGTTTTTTGTAAATGATTCATTCCATTTTGCCCCAACAGTAACTCCTAATAAAGGAATCCCACCTAAAACCTTATTCCGTAATGAATGGATCATTAATAACTTGCACATTTGTAATACGACTGTGTAATAGACCCCTTCTCCATTAAATTCATTTTCCCAAGTTGCAAATACGTCAGAATCCTCATGCTTTAAAATATCGTTCATTAAATTACTCCAAACAACGTATTTTTCGGTTGATGGGAGGATTGCACCTTGTAATACTTTTAAGCTACATTCCATCTCTTTTGGAATACTTACATCATATCCATAACAAAGGGCTATTTCTTGGACAGTTTTAAGATTAATAATTAATAAGGCTGGTAAATCACCAAATAAAGCAAGTTTAGTACTAGTTCCACTTATTCCACCTTGAACACTTGAGACTATTAATGCTTTCGATATTTCTTGTTCAGCTAAAAAATTCAATTGTCTTAATGGTAGCTTTCTTAGATCACTTATTGTCTTAACATCACTTTTTAAAATTTGAGCTCGATTAAGAATATCTAATTTCTTTTCTTGAAACTGTTTTGTTGTTTGTATTAAAGATTGAGTGTGGAAAAAAGCAGTTGAAAAAAATTCATTAAAAGTATTCGAATAGCTCTGAGGTATTTTTTGGAGGAGAAAATTAGAAGCATTTCGATACATTAGTTCAAGTTTATTTAAATTTTGCTGTTGTTGTTTCTTTTCAATCAAATCGTTCAGTTCAAGCCATAGATTATACTCTTTCATTTGATCCATACTATCACCTCGAATATAAAAAAACGTAGAGCCAAAAAGTGATCTCAATTTAAGAATATGAGGTCATCTATTTTTGTATGCTCTACGTTTATGTTTACTAAAAGATTATTTCATTCCAACTCGTGCTACATCTCTTGCGATTACAACTTCTTCATTAGTTGGAATTACGATTACTTTAACTGGAGAGTGATCAAAGCTAATGAAAGCTTCTTTTCCTCTAAAGTTATTTTTACTTGGGTCAAAATAAACACCCATAAATTCAAGACCTTCTAAAACAGCTTGACGAATTTCCGGTCCATTTTCACCAATACCAGCAGTGAAAATAATCGCATCTACGCCTTTCATACGTGCAGCGTAAGAACCTAAATATTTATGGATACGTTCAATGAATACACTTTGAGCGATTTTAGCTCGTTTATTGCCTTCTTCAGCTGCAGTCTCAATATCACGTAAGTCACTTGAGAATCCAGAGATACCAAGCATACCACTTTGTTTATTTAATACATCAAGTACTTCCTCAGCTGTTTTTCCTGTTTTCTCCATAATAAATGGGATTAAAGCTGGGTCTAAGTTACCTGAACGAGTTCCCATTGTTACACCTGCAAGTGGAGTGAATCCCATTGAAGTATCAATTGATTTTCCACCATCAACTGCAGCAATACTTGCACCATTTCCTAAGTGACATGAAATAAGTCTTAATTCTTCAAGTGGCTTACCAATTAATTCAGCAGCTCTTTCTGTTACATACTTATGTGATGTACCGTGGAATCCATATTTACGAATACCAAATTGTTTATAGTACTCATAAGGTAAGCTATATAAGTAAGACTCTTCAGGCATTGTTTGATGGAATGCAGTATCAAATACAGCTACTGCAGGAATATTTGGTAATAATTCTTTAAATGCACGAATACCAACTAGGTTAGCCGGGTTATGAAGTGGAGCTAAATCAGAAAGTTGATCAATTTGGTGCTCAACTTCTTCAGTAATTAAAGCAGAATCTGTAAATAGTTCTCCACCGTGAACTACACGATGTCCAACTCCATGAATTTCATCGAATGAAGAAATAATTCCTAAACCTGTTAGCTTTTCAAGAAGCATTTTTACTGCAACAGAATGATCAGCAATATCAGTTACTTCTTTAATTTTTTCCCCGTTTACAGAAATTACAAAAACGCTATCCTTTAAACCGATACGCTCTACCAAACCAATTGTAAGTACTTTTTCACTTGGCATTTCAATTAATTGAAATTTTAATGACGATGAACCTGCATTAATAGCAAGAATATTTGCCATGTTTTTACATCTCCTTTAAACATGAAACTGTTATATTTTTTTAGCTGAAATTATTATAACACAAATTAGTTTACGTGTTTAAAAGTTCAATTATTGTAAATTTTCTTTAAACCATTCATTCATTTGAAGCATAATATCTTCAACTGCTTTCATATTCGATAACTTAGGGAAATCAACTAATAAAGCCTGTTTTGGCTTCTTCATATTTTCTGCATTTTTGCGGATTATTAATATACTTTTTTGATGTTTTTCGTCCTTAAAGGCAGATACTGGCAACTGTATCAATCCTTGAATAACACCTGTTTCATTAATATAGCTTTGTAATTGAGTAGATTGCTCTGAAGTAAATAGGTGATTTGGAACTAGCGAGATGAAAAATCCTCCAGATTTTAAGTAGTTCATACTTTGCTCAATAAATAAATGATGTGCATAAGACATGCCTTCTTTTGCTTGTAAAGTAAACTCTTTTGCACGTTCAGCATTTGGATAAAAACCAATTGGTAGATCACAAACAACAAGATCAACCGGATCTACAAATAAAGGCGCTAAACTGTCTTGATTAAATAGTTCTATTTCATGTCCTAGTAAGTTGCCTATAACAAATGCGATTCTAACAAGAACGTCGTCTACATCTATTCCAACAGAATCAGTAAATTTATCCTTTGAAGAATTTAAAATTGTTAATAAAAGATTTCCAGTACCAATTGCCGGATCTAAGATAGTTAAATTTTGTTTCCCCTCAGTAAGTTTTCCAACTAAATAAGTAATAATAAAAGCAATACCATCTGGAGTCATTTCATGGTTTGTTTGTACTCCTTGCTTCATACCTTTTAATATCGCTAATTGAAATGCTCTACGAATACTCTCATTATCTTTTGAACTCGATGTAAATTGATGAATTATATTCATAAGCTTATCTTTTTGCGAACCACTAATTTCTTCTTGCAAAACTTCCCCTTCAAAGAAATTTTCACCCGTTTCAATTAATGCCTCTAAATAAGAAATTTCTAAATTATCTTTTAAACATTCTGTCGATTCATCTATGTAATTAAATAAAAATTCCACTGAATTCTCTTTTACCATTTTTCTTTCCTCACTTTCATAATAGAACAGTCATTGTGTTTCATTATACGTATGGCTCTTAAACGTGTCCACTTTAATAATTTTCTTCTATTAGAAAGTATTTGGTTTGTTTAATCAATTTTAATCCAGTACTGTTAATTTAATTTTAATTGATGAATGTTTACTTTTATTTAATACAATTTGAACTTTTTATGTAGTTTTATTTTTTTGTATTGAACAGGAATTAATGGCATTATGACGAACAGTAACTTTTTCATAGAGCAATAATGAAAAGCATAAAAAAAGACCTCTTATATAGAGGCCCTCGTTAACTAATTTTCACTTTCTTTTCTAACGGCTTCATAAATCGAGTTATATAGTTCAAAGATTTAGTTCCATGAACTAGGTGATATATGCTTTTGATAACCGAAAGTAATGTATATGGTTTGTATGCTAAGTACTTCGATTCCCATTTATTCGCAAATTTACTTTTAAAAGTTAATAATCCCTTGAAGTTATAAATTGAGTTACCATATTTAAAGATCATTTTTGCAGATTTTTCGATGATTGATGATTTTGAATCTTGGCCAACATTTGCTAAAGGTGCCATTCCAAGGCTACAGCTTTTAAATCCATTTTCTTTTGCCCAAAACATAATCGAAACAAAAAGCATATCCATCGTTCCATATGGTAATTCTTTTAAATATCTCATTAAATCGATTGTTATATTTTGTCCTTGAATTGGTAATGTCGCAAAAGCAATAACTTGACCATTTTTATCCCTTAAGATTCCTATCGGAAAATTTGAAACATAATCAAAATGGAATGAACCAACTGAAAAGGATAGCTCTTCTCTTCCGTTTAACCATACATCTGAGACCCCTTTTAGCTCTTGAAGTAGACCTATAGAATGTCCAGGCATTGACACTTCAAATTGATATCCTTGTCGAATGAATTTGTTCCTTTTTGTTCTTAGTTTTGCTCCTTTTTTACCTGCAATTTCGAAATCCTCTAATTCAACTATTGCTTCTTCACCTAATTTTAACAATCGATAGCCAGCTTTTTCATACAACTTTTTTGAGTTTTCATCTATTTGATAAAAGCACGGAATACATTTTATACCCCTTGAATAATTTTCAAACTCCTTTATTTTTTCAAAAGAAATCTCACCAATTGGATCACATAGAACAACTAATTTATTACCTTGTTTACGGTAAACAAATGCAGATTTTTGATCTTCTGAAAGAAATACTTTTTTATCTCCAAGTAATCCTAAATGTGTTAATGAAGTTCCACCATATGTTTGAATAAGTTGTTGAATAATCTCAATTGTAGTTTTATGATTTGATTCTTTTAAAATTTGTTTCATAATACCCCCAAATAAAGAGTCAATTTTCTTTACAATTTCTATTTTACAAAAAATAATTCCTTGTGGATATCCATACATTATTTTTTTTTAATAATGTATTATTTGGTAATATTTAACCCCTCCTGTATAATTCAATTTATTAAATATATTGGATGTGAGAACAAATGAATAAAATGAATAAGAAGATTGGTTTTATCGGTTGCGGTAAAATGGCTCAAGCTATGATTGGTGGGTTAATTGAATCGAATGTAATTGAAAAGCATCAAATTTATGTAAGTGCAAGGTCTAATGAAACACTTGTAAAAGTAAAAGATTTATATAATGTTCACACATTAAATAGTAATATCGATTTAGCAATGCAGGTTGATTATTTGTTTTTAGCAGTTAAACCTGATTTATATCCAACTATTATAGAAGACATTAAAGAAGTTGTTTCAAGTAATACTGTGATTATTACGATTGCCGCTGGAATTACTTTAGAAGGTGTTGAGAAATCTTTCGGTAAAGAGGTTAAAATCGTTAGAACGATGCCAAATACTCCTTCGTTAGTTAGAGAGGGCATGAGTGCACTTTGTCATAATCAAGTAGTGAGCAATGAAGAGTTAAGTGAAGTGATGGAAATTTTCAATAGCTTCGGAAAATGCGAATTAGTAAATGAAAAATTAATGGATGCAATTCCTGCAGTTAGTGGGTCTTCTCCAGCTTATGTATACTTAATGATCGAAGCTTTAGCAGACGGAGCTGTATTACAAGGTATAAAGCGTGACCAGGCATATAAGTTAGCAGCCCAAGCAGTTTTAGGTGCAGCAAAGATGGTACTTGAAACGGAATTACACCCTGGGGAATTAAAAGACCAAGTTTGCACACCAGGTGGTGCAACAATAGAAGCAATTGCTGAATTAGAAAAACGAGGCTTCCGTTCATCTATTATCTCAGCTATGGAACGTTGTACTGAGAAATCAGTTTCTTTAGGTAAATGATTTTGGCAACAGTCTGATATATACACACTGAGGCATTCATATTTGTGAATGCCTTTTTAATGCAAAAAAACTGCCGAGATCTACTCGACAGCCTTTTACCTCTTAATAGAGTTATTGTTATTATTTTGCAGCTTTTACAGCTTCGATTGCTGCTTCATAGTTTGGATGAGTTGTACCTTCAGCTACATACTCAACGTAAGTAACAACATCATTTGAATCTACTACGAATACTGCACGAGCTAATAAACGTAATTCTTGCATTAAAACACCAAATGCTTCACCAAAAGATGCATCACGGTGATCAGAGTAAGTATGTACATTTTCTAAACCACTTGCAGCACACCATCTTTTTTGTGCGAATGGTAAGTCCATTGAAATTGTTAAAACTTCAACGTTTTCTACGTTTGATAATTCTTCGTTAAAACGACGAGTTTGTGCATCACAAATTCCAGTATCTACAGATGGTACTGCGCTAATTAAGCGTACTTTACCAGCTGAAGCCTCTAAAGTTACAGGGCTTAAATCATTTGCTAATACAGTAAAGCTTGGAGCTTTTTCTCCTACTTTTACTTCTTGTCCAATTAGAGTTACTGGATTGTTTTTAAATGTTACAGATGCCATGATAATTCCTCCCAAAATTACAAAATGTTCACAACATTTATCTTACTGGAAGGAAACCTTGAATGCAATTAACTTTACTTAAATTTTAAATTTAATCTAAATCTGTATCAAAAATTGCTTCATCATCAACCGAATTATCTTTTTTCTTCATATATTTTTTTGCTTTTTCAAGCGCTTGTGGCGCTAAATCCATCAGCTTTTCAATTAAATGCGTGTTTTGATCTAGGTGAAGTAGTTTTACACCATCTTTACCAACAATTAAAAAAGCAATCGGTGTGATTGATGCACCTCCACCTGTACCTCCGCCAAATGGATGTGGACTTCTTACTTCAGCTTCTTTAACACCATCTACTAAATGGTAATTTCTAAATTCACTTCCACCAGCTGCAAAGCCAACCCCTACTTTTGATACGGTTAAGATTAAGCTTCCATCTGGTGTTGAAATTGGATCACCAATAATTGTATTTACATTAATCATTGCTGATAAATTTTCCATTGCCGCGTGCATTAAGTCTCCAATAGGATGTTGACTCATTGTTAATCACCTCTAATTAGTTTCGATTGGATGTGTTGCTTTAAAGTCTTTTCTAGTTTTTAAATATGCTTTAAGTAATAATAATCCCGCAAAGACTGCCTTTCGTACCGAAAATGAAAACCTGATCTTACCTTTAGTTTCCATTACGGATGTATAATAATTGGGCGTGATATCGATCGTTGGCGGATGATGTAATATCGTAAATTTCTTTAATAAATTTTCAAAAATTCCGATCGCACTATAAGCTGTTCCAATTGATATACCTGTTAAAGCAGAATTTCCGACACCGAAATGAATATGATAAGTTAAATTGTAAATTTGTACAGTGTTTAAAAATTTTGTAATGATAGTATGTCCGTTGGAGTATAAATTTATGAAAAAATCAATTTGTTGAAAGACAGACAAATCCCTTTTTTTCTCTAAATCTGATACGTCCTCCTTTACCTCTTTCGGTCTCTTTAAAGGAATCGTAAAGGTGAAATGCAATAGGTTGTTCAAGATAGACAGTTTAATATTCATAAATCGTTCTTCATTTGTATAAACGGATAAAATATTGACTTTCATATTTATAAAAAGGACGAAAATGATTAACAGTAAAACAACGATTGCAATAAAAATTAGAATAGAGTATAAGTAAAGCAAAAAATCACCCTTTTTTGTATCAGTATGGGCAAACCAACTTCTGGATAAACAAAAAGAATGGTAAAATTACATACCATTCTTTTCGAGTAGAAATATATAAGATTTTTGAACTTCATAAATTCTAGGACACACTCACCTGTCCTTTTCTTAACTTACTCATGTCTTTTATAGACAATATTTCCTCGGCAAATAGTTTCACTGCATTTAACATACAGTAGATCATCTTTTTCTAACTCAAATGGATTTTCATCAAATAAAATAAAGTCAGCAGAATATCCTTCTTTTATGAGACCTCTTTTATCTTCTTGACGAATTGACGTCGCACTATCAATCGTATATAGTTTTATTGCTTCATAAAGGCTAATTGCTTCATCGATATTATAAGCTATCTGGTCCTTTGCTTTTCGGGTAACCGCTGTATATATTCCTTGCCATGGATTAATTGTATCAATCGGTGTATCTGAACCATTTGCAATAGCGATTGATTCATTTAGCAGTGTTTTAATTAAATATGCATATTCATTTCGGCTTTGACCAATACGTTCTACTAGCCATGGATAATCGGCATATATAAATGAGGTTTGTACATCTACAACGATGTTTAGTTCTTTCATTTCTTCAATTAATTTTGGAGATAAAAGTGCACAATGTATAAATCGATCAGGTAGCTGAGTTTGATTAGGATATTTTTTAACAACATCAATGGCTTGCTTAACAGCTAGATCTCCAATCATATGAAATGCTATTGGCAATTCATTTTCACGTGCTTTTTTTGTAATTACTTCTAATTTATCTGAAGAAGTCACTTGTAATCCTTTTATGCTTTGATCGTCGTCATAAGGTTTTTCTAACAGTGCAGTCCGACCACCAAATGAACCATCAATAAATGCTT
Source organism: Bacillus sp. AFS053548 (assembly GCF_002575105.1). Taxonomy (NCBI): domain Bacteria; kingdom Bacillati; phylum Bacillota; class Bacilli; order Caryophanales; family Bacillaceae; genus Bacillus; species Bacillus sp. AFS053548. The sequence continues at coordinate 67,907 of NZ_NUHI01000083.1, forward strand.
TTACGCCTCCAAATGATACATTCTTATTACCTTTATGTAATCTTCCTTTGACTTCATCCAAAGTCGTATGATGAATTAAAACATGAGTATGAAATGGAACTTCATTTAACAATTGCTCATATAAATCTATCACTAAATTTGCGTTTCCATAATAGGATAAATCCTCTGTTACAGCTCCAACAATACCGTATTGATAACAATCTCTAATAGCGGAAATGATTGCCTTTGACAAATACTGATCGTTAGGTGCCGGCATCGCTTTAATGATTAAATTGACAGCTTCATCATATAATAATCCGTTTAAACGACCATCCTCAAAGCAGCCAATTTGTCCTCCTTCGATTTGCATATGTTCATTTATTGCTGCATGACTAAGTGCAAGAGAATTTACAAAGTAGACATGTCTACAAGTTCTTTTTAATACAAGTGGATTTTTGCTTGATAAACTATTTAAATCGTCAATGCAGAGTACTGCTTTTGCTTCCCATTCATTTTCATTCCATCCTTCCCCAACAATCCACTCATTTGGGTTCGCGTCCTTTACAACTTTTTTCATTCGATCAAGCATCTCGTCATATGATTGACACTTTGACAAATCTACTCGATTCATCGCTTCTCCATGACCAATTAAATGTAAATGACTATCAATAAAACCTGGAAAACCGATTTTTCCGTTACAATTAATTTTCTCAAATTGTTCACCGTCTAAAAAAGAAAGCAAAGCTTCATATGTTCCTGTTTTCAAAATTTGTTCATCTTCAGTAATGATTGAGTCTACCGTTTCCCCTTCACTTTCCATTGTATAAAATAAACCATTATGCCAAAGCTTCTTCATTTCATTCCACCATCCGTTCATTAAATAGATTCGTTTATTATTTCGCAAGATAAATTGTCCCAAAATCAAAAAAAGAGGGAATTTTCCCTCATTTTAACATAAGTAATTATTTAATTCGATTCACGTAATTGCTCCATTGCACGTAATTCTACTCGGCGAATTTTACCAGAAGTTGTTTTTGGTAGCTCTTGGACAAATTCAATTTTACGTGGATATTTATATGGAGCAGTAATTTTTTTCACGTGTTCTTGTAGTTCAGATACTAAGTCATCTTGATTTGTAGCATTTTCCGTCAAAACAACAAATGCTTTAACAACATTACCACGTAATGAATCTGGACTAGCAACAACCGCACATTCTTTTACAAGCTTATGTTGTACTAACGCATCCTCTATCTCAAAAGGACCAATTGTATAACCAGAACTAATAATTATGTCGTCACTACGTCCATCAAACCAATAGTAGCCATCTTCATCTTTTTTAGCTCGGTCACCCGTTAAATAGTACTCACCTTTTCTTTGCGCTTTTGTACGTTCCATATCATTATAATAATGTTTAAACAATGCTGGAGAGCTTAAATGGACTGCGATATGCCCCACTTCATTAACCCCGATTGGATTTCCTTCATCATCAACGATTTCAACTAAGTTTCCTGGTGTTGGAATACCCATTGAACCTACTTTTGCTTTAATATCCTTCATCGTTCCGATTAATAATGTATTTTCAGTTTGTCCATAACCATCTCTTACATCAACATTGAAATGCTTTTTGAATGTACGGATTACTTCTTGATTTAAAGGCTCTCCTGCTGACACAGCACTTCTTAGTGTAGGTAATTGATATTGATCTAGATTTTCAACCTTTGCCATAAATCGGTATTCGGTTGGCGTACTACAAAATACTGATATATTTTGCTCCTTAAGTAATGTTAGGAAAGTATCTGCATCAAATTTCCCTTCATAAAAGAACCCTGTTGCCCCACTGCCCAATGTCGCTAAAAATGGACTCCAAATCCACTTTTGCCATCCTGGACCTGCAGTTGCCCATACAGTATCATCTTCTGTCACATCCAGCCAATTCGAAGCAACTGTACGAATATGTGCATAGCCCCAACTGTGAGTGTGTACAACGCCTTTAGGATTGCCTGTCGTTCCTGATGTATATGAAATAAACGCCAAGTCATCACTTTTTGTTTCCACAGTTAATACATGTGCCCCACTAATAGCTTGGTCATTTAATGAAGTCCACACGTTTTGTTGATTATGAATAGTAAATAATTTATATTTACCAGTTTTAGCAATATCGCTAAAAGTACCTATATATTCATCATGCGATACAATCGCTTTTACTTCACTATGTTCAAGACGGTATTGAATATCCTTAACCTTCAACATTTCAGATCCTGGGATTACAACACATCCAATTTTTAAAATAGCTAAATAAACTACATAAGTCTCAATACATCTTGGCATCATGACAAAAAGTTTGTCCCCTTTTTCGATGCCACTATTTTTAAATGTAAAAGCATATTGGTGAACTTTATTATAAAGTTCCTTATATGTTAATTGATGGGATTCTCCATTTAGGTCAACCCACTTTAACGCCACTTTATCAGTTGAAGCAAATTTTTCAATTTCCCAAACGAGATTATATACTTTTGGAGCGATTAGACTTGTACTGTTCATCTTAGTTAGTCCCCCTTTTGATCATTACTAAAATTATATTTCGAATTTTGCAAAATAGAATATTAATGGTTTCGTTAATTGTATAGTCAATTCCTGCTATTTTTCGACTATTTTTCAGAAAATTTAAACAAAAAATCACAAAAAAAATAAACTACCTAAAAAGGATAGTTTATTTAATCAAAATAGCGAGTTCTAAACTCCTCTTCACTTACCTTTATCTTAAATCAATCACTTTCAACTGTAATACTGTATGTACAAGTAAAAGTTTCACTTGGATTTAGCATTTGAATACCAAGTCTATTTTTCATTTCTTTTATTGGGCCGATTTCATCTGCAATTCCATACCAAGGTTCAATACATAGAAAAGGTGCTGTTTGTGTAGTCCATATTCCAACGTATGGAAACCCTTCGAAATGAACTTTGATCGTATTACTATGATTTTTCGAACGAATTGACAGCACGTTTTTATTAAGTTTTTCAAAAATTAATGCATCATCCTTAAATAATTCACGAGTTAATGGTAAGTTTTTAATATTTTGACCGATTAGTTCTCTTTTACCACTTCGATATGGTCCTTCTAATTTAATTGTTTCTAATCTTTCTTCCTCTTCAAACTGTAAGTAATAATCCTCAAAGGTATCATCTTCCTTCAGAGGTATGTTAAACGCTGGATGAGCCCCTATTGAAAATGGCATTGATTTTTGATCATTATTCGTCACAACATATTTAATAAAAACTGTATTGTTCTTAATCTTATAATTAATAGTTAATGAAAATTGAAATGGATATTTTAAAAGCGTTTGTTCACTACTGATTAACTCATAGTTGATATTTTCTTCTTTCATTTCAGTTAATTGAAAATCCATATCTCTTGCAAAACCATGTTGAGAAAGCTCATAGACTTTATTATCCACTTTATATTGATTATCAATTAATTTACCAACATTCGGAAATAGAACAGGTGCATGTCTCCCCCAATAAGCTGGGTCAGCACTCCATAAATAATTTATATTATCTTTTTTTGTATAGATACCCGTCAACTCTGCTCCCTGTGATTTAGTTGTAATTTTAATAAATTCATTTTCAATATATGACATGAACAGGTCTCTCCTTTAATTTATTCCCTCTATTATAACAAAGTTATTCTTAAATATTAAATCAACAAAAAGAAAAGAGGTAGGTTTTACCCTACCTCTTAATCCATAATTATTTAAATTTTATTATCTAGAATATCCACCAAGGCTTTGTTCAGCCATTTGTACTAAACGCTTTGTGATTTCACCACCAACAGAACCATTCGCACGAGAAGTTGTATCAGGGCCAAGGTTTACACCAAATTCTGTAGCGATTTCATACTTCATTTGGTTTAAAGCAGACTCAGCACCAGCCACTACTAATTGATTGCTATCTGAATTATTTCTTGACATGTGTTGTCACCTCCTTGTGAGTATAGAGTGTGATAAAACACATATCTTCATTCATATTTCTACTGGTAATTTTTAGTAATTTTATAAAAGTGCGTCGATATCGATTTCTTCTTCTTTTTTTGACGATTGATTTCGAATCATTTCGTTCTCAAAAATGATTGATTCTCTATTAACCACAGCTTCATTTATTAGTTCTGTAAAGTCAAAACGACTCTCGTAACGAGCCACTTTATCACGTTTTGGTTTTGTAGTTGGATTAGCTGGAGTAAAAATTGTACAGCAATCCTCATAAGGTCTAATACTGATATCATACGTATCAATTTTTTTAGCAATATCCATGATCTCTAATTTATCCATAGCTAATAGTGGTCTTAAAACTGGATAATTAGTTACTTCATTGATTGTATGCATACTTTCCAATGTTTGGCTTGCCACTTGACCTAAACTTTCGCCAGTTGCTAAAGCAAGTGCTTTTCGATCAACAGAAACTCCCTCAGCAATTCTAAGCATAACGCGTCTCATGATTGTCATTGTGTAGCTTGCAGGCATTTCTTTATGAATTGCTTTTTGAATTTCAGTAAATGGTATAACATGTAAAGTCACTCGTCTACAATATCTAGTTAGTTTACTTGCTAAATCAATTACTTTTTGTTTTGCACGATCACTCGTAAAAGGAGGACTTTCAAAATGAATCGCTTCTATTGACACGCCTCGTTTTAACAACATGTACGCTGCTACTGGACTATCGATTCCTCCAGATAGTAATAACATAACTTTTCCGCCAACTCCAACCGGATAGCCACCTGCACCGTATTCTTCTCCACAAGTAATATAAGTAGCATCATCACGCACTTCTACTCGAACAGCTACATCTGGCTGATGAACATCTACAGTTAAATGTTCTGTATTTTGAAGAATATACCCACCTAGCTCGCGATTTAACTGTGGCGTGTTTAATGGGAATTGTTTATAACTACGTTGAACGTTTACTTTAAACGTTTTAACACTATCACCAAGCTCGTTAATAGCTTCAAGAGCACCTTTTTTAATTGCACCTAATTCAGTATCAACTTTTCTAGCATAACTAAACGTATGAATTCCGAAAACTTCTTTTAGGTTGGCAGCAACCTTCTCATGGTCTTCACCATTTAATTTTATATACATACGATCACGCGTTGCTGTGATTTTAATTTTTTCAAAAGCTTTTAATCGATTTCGAACATTTTCTCTTAATATACTTGTAAATCGACCTCGATTTTTTCCTTTTGTAGTCATTTCTCCATAACGAATTAAAATATATTCTACATTCATGCTGTTACCCCATTACTATATATAAATTTTTAATTACTTCTTTAATTATTTTGTTAAACTGCTTAACTTCACTCATTGTATTTTCATAAGAAATACTTATTCTGACAGCACTACTTGCTACTTTTTCGCTCTTACCCATACTTTGTAATACACGGCTTATCTCAAAAGTTTTAGAAGAACATGCTGATTTTGTAGAAATAAAAACATTTTCTTCAGATAGAGCATGGACAATTACCTCAGGCTTTAATCCTACAAATGAAATATTTATTATATGAGGAGCAAAATCTGATTGTGGTGAGTTCAACACAGTGAAGTCCATCATTTCTAAATGTTGAATGAGTTCATTTCTCATGTTATATAAGTGATCATTCATTGTTTTTTGTTTTTCTAGCGTGATTCTTAACGCTTTTGCCATCGAAACAATTCCTGCTAGATTTTCCGTACCTGAACGAATCTCTCTTTCCTGTGAACCACCTGTCATTAAAGATGATAATGTTACACCTTCTCTAATATATAAAATTCCAGTTCCTTTTACACTATGAAATTTATGACCAGAAATAGATAATAAATCGATCGCAGCTTGTTTAATATTTAATGGTACTTTCCCTACCCCTTGAACAGCGTCAACATGGAAAAATACTTTTGGATAATCCGTTAATAATCGACCAATTTCAGCTATCGGTTGAATTGCTCCTGTTTCATTATTAACATGAATGACAGAAACTAAAATCGTATCATCTCTTAACGCATTTTTTAATTCGCCAACAGAAATAAACCCATCTTCGTTTGGGGATAAGTAGGTTACTTCAAATCCTAGATCCTCTAATTGTTTATAAGCTTCATAAATTGACGGATGTTCAATTTCAGTCGTAATTAAATGCTTACCTCTTGAACGATGCATCATGGCAGTTCCTTTTATTGCTAAATTATTCCCCTCTGTTCCACCTGATGTAAAGATGATCTCTGATGGTTGAACTGATAAAAGCTCTGCAATTTGGTTTCTAGCTTTTGAGAGTAATTGCTCTGAGCGTCCACCTAGCTTATGAATCGAAGAGGGATTTCCAAAAAACTGGTCCGAAACAGTAATATATGTGTCTAATACCTCTTTATAAGGTTTAGTAGTCGCGCTATTATCAAAATAAATCATATTTTTTCCGTACCTCCATATTGCTTGAGCCCATTTTTCATTATATCTGAAAACAGACGAAACCCCTAAGATTTACATCTATAGGGGTAGTGTGTACTTTTGTTCATTTAGTATTTCTTGTAATTTATCGATTGCACCAGGTTCAATTTTTTCAATTGAAACGGCAGCTTCTTCTAGAGCTTCGTTATATTGAAATTCTCTAAATAATTGCTCTGCCTTGTCCATTGACGTTGCCATTTGTACATTTTTACTTCTATAGCGATTTCCATATTGTATCACTTTTTCTACGAAATATCCTTGTTCAATCATATATTTCGTATCATTATAGCATTCATTTACAGCAGTTGCTGCTTTTTCTAGTAAAAATGATACATGCGTCATTTTTAATGGCTTTTTCTCTAATTCCAAATAAACAATTTGCATATTTTCTTGAGCATCTTGTATTTGTTTCATAGAAGAAACTGGCATACCAGGTAAATTAGAAATTTGAACAAGACGTTTGACCTCTAACATTAATCGTTTCATTTCAATTAATTGATCACGAGCTTGTAATTCATCTTTTCGAAGTGCTTTTAGCATTTCAACATACATCAAATGAGATTCTTTAACATCTTCCATTTGCTTTTTTAGTAAATCTAATTCTTCTCTTATTACAGAAAAAGCAAGGTCTTGTTCTGCTACACGAATCTGCAATAATTCAAAGCGTTTTGTAATGATACTTACTTGCTTTTCAACCATTTTTTGTGCTTGAGTATCTTCATCACTTAATTCATAAATTTGCTGAACTAATTGAGTTTCTTCTTTTGTTTTTAAATTATCTTCACGAATACTTTGAATTTCTTCTTGGGAAGTCCATATTTCTTTTTCTACTACAAATTTACTCTCTACTTCTTTTTCTAATAAATCATAGATCGAATCGACTTTTGCTTTCACAAATTCAAGCTTGTCATTCGCTTCTGTGATTTCTAGTTTTTTAATTAATTCGACACAGTCGATACATATTTTAGAACAATCGATTGTTTCATTTTCTAATGCTTCAAAATCAAGCGCATATCCTTCTGCTTTCATTTGCTTTAAACCATCAGTTAAATTATGTATTTGAGAGGGCATTGTAGTAGAAGATTCAATATATATATCCGGTATGATTTGCATATTTGTTTTCAGTATATATACTTGATCAGCAATTTCCTTTACTAAGCCTCTTGCTTCTAAATAGTTTCCTTTTTCAGTTGTTTCATTAAAAAATTGGATTTGTTGCTTGATGTCATCCATTTTTTGTTCCAACTGAGTTTCAGAAATTGAATATAGATGACGATGAGTTAATAAAAGCTTTCTTTGCTCAAGATACTCTTGGTTTAACATTTCAATATCCGAATTATTTTGTTCTTCACTACCTACTAGGTCGCTTACCTCATTTAGAATTTTTTCGATGCTTGATTCTGCTTCAGTTAGACTTTCCTCAATTTCACTAATCCCTGCTTTAGCTTTCATGAAATGATATTTATTGATTGCCTCATCTATTACTGAGATGGAATCAGTTACTTTCGGTAAAAAAGTTGTAACTAGTTCATCCCAATCGGTTCTCCATTTATCAAAAAGCTCTTCCGTTTGGCCGGTCATATTTAAGGCCTTTAGCTTTGAAAGTTCATCCGTAACAGGCTTACTCATTAACTGCATTCTCCACGCTTCAAGTTCATCGAGTTTTTTGAATAAACGTTGTCGAATTGTTAAGGCTACAATCATTAATGCGATAACAATAGCTATTACGACTAAAATTACATAGAATGTCATTGTCATTTTCCCTGATGTACCTCCTTTTACTGCTATCTGAATCTATTTATTTGTACGTTATTTTTTGAATTAATAAATCGCTCTTTATTTAGGTCATAGTTAATAATAACATGATAAAGTTGATTTTTGGCTTAATTTTTTCAATTTTTTCATATTTTTATCAAACTATAATAAATACTGTAAAAGCTTGTAGAAATTTCAGATTTTCAAACAACGAAAAACGCCTTTTCATTGTGATTTTCACAATGAAAAAGGCGAACTTTTAGGATGAAAGTTCTACTCGACTAACTAGTCTCTCATCCATATCGAATAGTGATTCGATCCACTTCTCTACATACTCTTTATATCTTTCAAAAAAATACATATCATTTTGCTGTATATACAATACTTCATTTAAATAGCCTGGAAATAAGTACGGTGTTGAAAGGAAGGATTTTAATTGGACGAAAAAGACTGAAAATGGCATTGTTAGTTTCGCATTAGACACACGAATAGCATCATAAATTTGCGTAAAAGTATAACGCTCTCTTGCTAAATAGGTCATCATAATTTCACGAATAAAGACAGAGTCGATTGTCAGCTCTCTGTAAAAAATCGAAGCATATTCCTTTTTTAAAAAGTAATAATTAAGTACTTCTCCAACAAGGTTCATTAAAATTAAATTTGCGTTTTCATCATACAATGGCAAGCAATGTTTATCTAAAATTTCAACGTATCCTTCTAAAAAATCTACTATGATATGTTCAAGTAAACCTTGTTTACCTTTAAAATAATATGAAATCGTCGCAATATTTACATTTGCTTTTTTTGAAATATCCCTTACTGAAGTACCATGGTATCCATTAATTTTAAATAACGTAAGCGCTGTCTCGATGACTTTCTTCTTTGTTGCAAGTTTATCTTGCTCCATACTCGTCACCCTCTTTTACAACATCAATTCCTTTATTAATTAGCGAAATACTGATAAAATCCTCTACAAATCGGTCGACAAAATTACCAGTATTCTTTCGAAATATGCTATGATATTTCACATGAAATAGGGAAAGGGGTCTACAAATGTTTCAAAAAGTCGAATATTCAGGTACAAAAGAACAACAATATAATACTCTAACAGCTCAAGTTAAAGCTTTAATAGATGGTGAACATAACCTAATTGCTAATTTAGCAAATACATCTGCCTTATTAAATCAGTTTTTACACCAAATAAATTGGGTTGGATTTTATTTAAAAGATGGAGATCGCAATGAATTAGTTTTAGGCCCATTTGTAGGTCTTCCTGCGTGTGTACGTATACCATACGGTAAGGGAGTTTGCGGTACATCTGCTCAAACAAAAACAGTTCAAAGAATCGATAATGTTCACGACTTCCCTGGCCACATCGCTTGTGATGCTGCATCAAATTCAGAAATCGTTATTCCTTTAATGCATAATGATGAAGTAATTGGAGTATTAGATATCGATAGTCCGGAATTCAATCGTTTTGATGAAACGGATCAAAAATACCTTCAAGCAATCGTAAATTTAATTGAAGAAACAATTAGATAAGAAAATTTGATTTCAAAAGGAATCCTTTATTGGATTTCTTTTTTCTTCTTTTTATAAAAACTAAAAACAGAACTGCCCTTGACTATTTTATACTATCTGGTTATAATATTCTTTGTGTAAAATAACGCAGCGTTGTAAGCACAGGCTTGATATTTATTTTGTTCCTCTACTATTTAAGAGGTGTCATCGCGTAACTCTGGCTGCTGGAGCGAGGATACATGAAAGCAAAATAAACAAACTGGGGCTACACGAACGTTTTTATTTTACTCCAAAATAAAAACTAAAAGGAGGAGACAATCAATGTCTCGTTATACAGGATCTACTTGGAAATTATCTCGCCGTTTAGGCATTTCATTAAGCGGAACAGGTAAAGAATTAGAAAAACGCCCTTACGCACCAGGTCAACACGGACCTAACCAACGTAAAAAATTATCAGAATACGGTTTACAATTACAAGAGAAGCAAAAGCTTCGTCACATGTTTGGTGTTAATGAGCGCCAATTCCGTCGTACTTTTGATATCGCTGGTAAATTAGCTGGTAAACACGGTGAAAACTTCATGATCTTATTAGAAACTCGTTTAGACAACGTAGTTTACCGTATGGGTCTTGCTCGTACTCGTCGTGCTGCTCGTCAATTAGTTAACCACGGTCACATCTTAGTTGATGGCAAACGTGTAGACATCCCATCTTTCCGTGTGAAAATTGGCCAAACTATCAGCTTACGTGAAAAATCACAAAACTTAGCTGTAGTTAAAGAAGCTGTTGAAGTTAACAACTTTGTACCTGAGTACATCACTTTCAACGCTGACAAATTAGAAGGTACTTTCAACCGCTTACCAGAGCGTTCTGAATTACCAGCTGAAATCAACGAAGCTCTTATCGTTGAATTCTACAACCGTTAATCAAAATGCTATGTAAATAGCATTTATAAAATCCCTAGAAACGTTGGTATATCAACACTTCTAGGGATTTTTATTTTGTCTCTTTTGAACTATGTGATCTACCCATGTAGCAGGAGTGGAGTCAGTTCCTGTTGTATCACATCTTATCGTTACATCGTTGCGTTTTGTAATACTAACTGTAAACGTATTGGAGATTGCTGTTCCTATCTACTTCCTTTAGAAAGTAGTTCCTTCAATGCTGCATTCATTACTTTAACCATGTTCAGCATATGTACAAGAGACATTTTTTTCTGTTTAGCTGGTTGTTTACCAATAACTTCTTCTAAACTTGGCATTTTTTCTACTAGCTGCCATACTTCCAAATGTTAAACGATGTCTAACATTTGGGGTACACTTCAAAATCCAGGGATTTTCTTTTATAAGGCTGGGTATTTTAGTTTCCTTTTTATTAGCACTATTAGTATTAAACAAATTGGGATAATAATTTGAAGAGGTATGTGTAGTAAAAAGGGGACAACATCACTTGCTTCATTACGTAATGCAACATAATTTGTTGTCATCCACATTGAACAAACTAACATTATAACTGAAGTAGGATAAACTAATTCCTTACTTTCCTTAATGCCAAATAAATCTGCTGCTCCTGACACCGCACAATAGAAATATATAGTAATCTTCACGAAATAATTACATACCGAAACCACTATAATAAAGGTATCCATTCTTTGAACAAAATTAGCAATATTTATATAACTAACAGCTGTAAGAAGTGGGTATATCGTTCTTTCTATTTCAGAAACACCCAATATGGAAGTATTTAACATTGAAAGTAAAGTCAATATCAGCCCAGAAAATAGAAATGATGTTATTCCTACTTTTACTACTTTCTTTTGTTTATTTAAATATGGCAAAATCATAGTAAATGTAAATATCTCACCAAAAGGATTTGCAATTAATATCGGAGTTGCCTTTAAAACTGGTTTCCATCCACTTTCTAATACAGGTCTTAAATTATTAATATTGATTAAGCCAGAAATAATTTCTAATCCACTAATTATAAAAATAAGAAACATTATAAATAAAAAAATAAATTCATTCGCACGTGCAAATACTTCAATTCCTTTATGACTTGCATATATGACTGCAATCATCATTAATATTCCGATTGAAATATGTGATGAAGCATTGTAAAGAGTAATCACCATTAACTCCTCAAAATTACGCAAAACGCGTGCACCTATATAAATAAAATATAATATATAGATAAGTGCTAACAGTTTTCCAACATATTTACCTAAAATATGCTGTATATATTTTGTAAATGGTTCATCAGGAAAAAATGAATATAACTTTATATATACAAGAAATAATAGACACCCCACAGTAAGTCCTAATAATAAACTCATCCATGCATCTTGCTTGGCTAAAAAATAGATTTCAATTGGCGGCGATGTACCATTAATAAACATAAAAATCATACATAATAATTGAAAACCACTTACTTTTAATTTACGATTCATTATATTACCTTCATTTAATACTTACTTCCTCTATTTTCTTTTTTTAAAACATGTTTATTTTTACCATTTAGATTCTAAATTATGATTTGTATTACATAAATACCCTGTATCGATAATGGATACAGAAACATGCCCTGTACAATACTTAGGTCCAATCCTCTCTATCAGCGTAATTAAAACTACGTGTTCACTTAAAATTTGATCGTGGGTTTTTTTATTATTTTACACAATAAAAAAAGCCCTCGACTTTACTCGAAGGGCTACTTATGCGGAAATGAGAGGTGTATTAAAATAAACTTTTATATTATTTTAATTTCACTACCGCTAAGTCATGTTGCAGTGCATTATTACCTTCTTGAGGATCAAATGCAATGTCACTAAGTCCAAATACATTTACTACAACATCACGATCTTTAGGGTGATGAATTCTTACTTCATAAGCGAATAGATTTGCTGGAAGTTGGAAAGATCTAAATGTTCTATATTGATTTGGTGGAATTGATACAGTAGTCGGGTCAGCCATAGGAAGAATCACTGGTGAACCGCTAGACCAGTCAAACATTAAAACACTTACAGTACGAGAGTCATCCGGGTCAACATTAACTGCTTCAACTGTTAAAAACTGAGTATCTGAATGTCTTCTTAATACGCCAGTTGATAAAAATTTTGACGACATCAATGTCACTCCTTTCATATTATTTGGACAAGCAAATCCATATAATATAAAATGTTTCAATCAGTAGAAATGAAACGGACATTGGTACAATTTAAAAGTTAGTTTTTTTTAAAATGATAAATTGCCTAAAACTAAATTTGTTTATAATAAGTTGCTTTTAAAATGGATAAACATTCTCTAAAGTATGCTGACGGTATAATTACTTTTGGTGTTTTTGCAGGAAGACCGACTACGTTTAACCCTTGTTTTTTAGCCAATTTTAAAGATCTAAATAAATGATAATCATTTGAAACAATGACTCCTTGAGCTTGATCATTGTTAATAAGTTTTTTGGAGAATTTCATATTTTCGTATGTATTTGTTGATAAATCTTCTTTAATGATTCTATCTTCTTCAATTCCTAATTTGATTAATTCAATTCTCATACATTCAGCTTCCGATATCAATTCATCGTTTCCTTTTCCACCTGAAACAATAATTTTTGCTCTTTTATTTTCCTTAGCATATTTAGCTGCTGTTTCAATTCGATAACGTAAAGCTCTAGTTGGCTTATCCTTTTTCAAACCAGCACCTAACACAATGACATAATCGGCGTTTTTAGGTATTTTATGCTGATATTGCAAAAAGCTATTTACGCCGATAAAAACGATACAGAATACATAACTTAGTATCCCAATAATTATTGTATATGTAATTATTTTAAAAAAGCTCATTTCCTTTATCCCCTTAAATAAAATTACTTTAGCTTATATTTTATCGAATAATTAAATGGATTTCACTAAAATTTGGAATATTCCACAAATATTTAACATTATTTACTCATTAAAATTTGACTTGTCAGTTAAGCTGCAAATAGAAAATCCCCTATATGAAAAGAAAATCCTTTCTTTCATATAAGGGATTGATTCAAAATTATTTATTCAATTATCTAGGATACTTATCGCCCATTGGATTATGTTGATCCTTCGAAAGTCTCTTTTGATGAGCTTTCGTTTTTGCATCTACATGATTTGCATCACTAGGACGATTTTTCTTTGAACCACCTGCTGCATGACTCATTATTTTCCCTCCATTAACCAGTTCGTACAAAAACTAGTTTACGTAGAAACAATTTGTTTATGCGACTTTTCTTGAACTTTCACCTTTATTTTCAACTTCTAATCCTTTACCCAATAAAGCAGCTAACATACTAAATAATGGTGTAATAAATAATACGAATGAAAACGGTAAGTAATCAATAACAGGTACTCCTAAGGTTGAAGCAAAAAATGCTCCGCTTACACTCCAAGGAACGATTGGATTAAAAAGTGTTCCTCCATCTTCTAATGCACGTGATAAGTTTTTAAGTGGAATATTTTTTTTGATAAATACATCCTTTAATAATTGCCCAGGAAGTAGAATTGATAGGTATTGTTCACCTGTTAAAAGATTTACACTCATTGCAGATAATGTACTTGCAATAACAATATTCCCATTACGTTTCAAATTAGATAATGACTGTATTAATGTCTCGAATACACGTAGCTCTTGTAATAATCCGCCTAAAGCAAGTGCAATAAATATTAATGACACAGACCACATCATCGATTGTAATCCTCCACGGTTAACAATCGAATTAAGCATTTCATTTCCTGTATCCGTTTGGAATCCATTTTGTAATGTTGTAAACACTTTTGCAAGCGTAATATCCTTTTGAATGAAAAATGCTAAAACTAATGAACTAACAATACCCGCCGACATTGTTGGTAAAGTTGAAAACCCTTTAAATGCCATAATAAAAACAATTAAACATGGGATTAATAATAACAGATTCACTTCAAAGCTAGATGAAATTGCTTTTTTCATTTCTGTAACTTGCGCCATATCTGTATTTCCATGACCCATACCGATGATTAAAAATAAAATAACTGTAACAATTAATGCTGGAATTGTTGTAAATGCCATGTGTCGAATATGTTCATTAACTTTTATTCCTAATATACTTGGAACGAAATTCGTTGTATCTGAGATTGGTGACATCTTATCACCAAAACACGCTCCACTAATAATTGCACCTGCTGCAATTGCTGGTGGAATCCCCATAATATGAGCGATTCCCATTAACGCTACTCCAACTGTAGCAATTGTTGTAAATGTACTACCCGTAAAACTAGCAACAATGATTGTAATAAAAATTGCACTGATTGCAAACCATTTAGCTGAAAGAACAGAAATTCCGTAAAATAATAATGTAGGAACTGTGCCACTTAGCATCCAAGAACCAATTAATAAACCAATCATCATTAAGATTAATGTAGGTGACAGTCCATTTTGAATCCCCTTTTTCATACCATTTTCAATCTGTTCCCATTTAAATCCTTTAAATAATCCAAATACAGCTAAACAAACAACACATAAAAGAAGCGGAATTTGTGGATCCGATTTTAATATAACTAGACAACTAGACATAATAACTGCAAACAATATGATTAACGCACCTAATTCAATATTTTTCATTCTATATACTCTCCCTTATTTATACATCCATATATACGTGTTCACGAAACTTTACGAACCCAAGTTTCTCATAAAAGCTTCTTGCATTTTTATTGTCGATCCAATAATCTAGCTCGATTCTAGAAAGTTTATTCTCACGAGCAAATGAAGCAATTTTATGAATTAAGAATGAACCGTATCCCTTATTTCTTTTTTCTTCATTAATACTGATCTGATGAACATACCCTAATCGAAAAGCCTTTTTAATCGGTCCTTCAGGAATATTTTTTATTTCAATCCAAGCATAACCGACTAATTCTTCGACATCTTTAATGACGAAAAAATGATGTTCTGGTTTATCAACTACACTCTTGAAAAACTCAGTTATCTCCGCTAGATTGTGAACCTTAAAAAAATCTGGAAGCAATTCAGCATGTAAATTTTGTACATCCCCATTAAGTTTTGCCAATATTCGGTAATCTTTTGTTACAATGATCTCCATGTTTTTACACCCTTTCAAAAAAAGACAATAAAAAATCGAGGCCCCCTATTAAAAATAGGGACGACCTCGATCGCGTTACCACCCTAGTTATAAGAATAAATACTATTACTAGTAAAAATCCTTATCACTCGAATCTGTAACGTAGATTTACGTCCTTCCCTCCATTAGTTCAACTAACTTCGAAAAGAAAACTCCCGAAATGTAATTCATTTGATTGTGTAGACGAGTTTTCACCAACCACTCGCTCTCTGGACTACTCCCAACCAAACTACTGCTTTTTCGTTCACTGTTTGTTCGATATTATAATGTAACCAAGTGGTATTTCTTCTTACCACGACGGATAATAATAAATTGCTCTTCAATTGCATCTTGTTTAGTTAATACAGTTGCAACGTCTTGTATACGATCTCCATTTACATAAACCGCACCGTTTTGTACATCTTCACGTGCTTGACGTTTTGATGGAGAAATTTTTGCTTCAACTAGTAAGTCTACTAATCCTTTTTCTGCTTCACTTAAATTGAATGAAGGCACGTCTTTAAAACCTTGTTTGATTTCAGCAGCCGTTAATTCTTTTACAGATCCACTAAATAGTGCTTCTGTAATTTTAATTGCTTGATCAAGTGCTGCTTCACCGTGAACTAGTTTTGTTACTTCAGCAGCTAATGCTTTTTGAGCAACACGTTGTTCTGGTGCTTCATTAAATTGTTTCTCAAGCTCTAAAATTTCCTCTTTTGATAAGAAAGTAAAGTATTTCAAGTATTTAACTACATCACGGTCATCTGTATTAATCCAGAATTGGTAAAATTCGTATGGAGTTGTTTTTTCAGGGTCTAACCAAACTGCTCCGCCTTCTGTTTTACCAAATTTAGAACCATCAGCTTTTGTTACTAAAGGTACTGTAAGACCAAAAGCTTTTGAATCTTCTTCTGTCTTACGGATTAATTCCATACCAGCTGTAATATTACCCCATTGGTCACTACCACCAATTTGTAATTTACAGTTATGGTCTTGGTATAATTTTAAGAAATCATAAGATTGTAAAATCATGTAACTAAATTCAGTAAATGAAATACCTGCTTCTAATCGAGATGCAACTGAATCTTTAGCTAGCATGTAGTTTAATCCGAAGTTTTTACCGATGTCACGTAAGAATGTAATAACATCTAATTCGCCTGTCCAATCAAAGTTATTAACTACTTTAGCAGCATTTTCACCTTCGAAGTTTAAAAATGGTAATAATTGTGTACGTATTCGTTCACTGAACATTTTTACTGTATCAGCAGTATTTAACGTACGTTCTGCCTTCTTACCACTTGGGTCTCCGATCATTCCAGTTGCTCCACCTACTACACCAATCGGTTTATGACCTGCAACTTGAAATCTCTTTAACATTAACACTGGTAATAAGTGACCAATGTGTAAGCTATCACCAGTTGGGTCAAAACCACAATATAATGAAACAGATTCTTCGCTTAATAATTTTTGTAGACCTTCTTCATCTGTCATTTGATTAATTAATCCACGAAATTCTAAATCTTGTAAGATATTTTCCATTTTTAGCCCACCCCTTCTATGATCTATACGTCGTTTAAACAAAATAAAAAGTCCCTACTGATAAACAGTAGGGACGAATAATTATAATCGCGGTACCACCCTAGTTGTAGCTAATAAAACTAGCTACCTCTCATACAATTAACGGTTGTTAACCGTTCTAATCCTAATTTGCATTAAACAAATTTCGAAAAAGAATGCTCCAGGGTGTAATTCATGTCAATGTCTGTGCTAATTCTCACCAACCATTAGCTCTCTGATCCAATACCATTCACACTACTAAGCCTTTCAACGCTCACTATTAAAATGTTATGAAACATTTATATCACAAATAAAACGTTTAAGTCAAATAGATAATTAAATTTTTATTAATTTTATTTAAATTGTCATTCAATATTTGAATAAAAATGCTTTATATCAAATAATATGGTTAAATATTAATACTAACATCTTTAAAAATACATATTTTGGAAATGGAGTGTTTTTTCTTGAAGAATAAAGGAATATGGATTGCTTTAATTATTGTAGTCGTTCTAATCTTTATGGGTGTTGGAAGCTATAATAGCTTTGTGACTCAGGAAGAAAATGTAACAAATAAAATGTCGCAAGTTGATAACCAACTAAAACGTCGTTCAGATTTAATACCAAATTTAGTAAATACAGTAAAAGGATATGCTACACAAGAGAAAGATGTGATTGCTTCAGTAACAGATGCACGCGCAAAATTAGCTGGTGCTCAAACGACTGCTGATAAAAGTAAAGCTGATGCAGAATTGTCTGGAGCGCTAAGTCGTCTATTAGTAGTCGTAGAAAACTATCCTGATTTAAAATCAAATCAAAATTTCCAAGCATTAATGGATAGCCTAGAGGGAACTGAAAATCGACTAGCTATTGCTCGTAAAGATTATAATGATGCAGTAACTGTTTACAACCAAAAAATCAAAAAATTCCCGGGTGTACTAGTAGCTGGACCTTTTGGATTCGAGAAGAAAGATTACTTTGAAGTATCTGAAAAAGATAAAGCTACACCTGAGGTTGATTTTAGTGGCGATGGTAATAAATGAGAAAATTTCTCTCATCAATATTCCTAATAGGATTTCTTTTTGCATTTGCTACAGGAGCAAATGCTGAAATTAAAGTACCTTCTCAAGTAGGAGACATTTATGTACAAGATTATGCAAATGTTCTTAACAGAGAAGATACACAAACTCTAATTCAATTAGGGAAAAAGTTGGAAGACACTACATCCGCTCAACTTGCGGTATTAACAATCCCAAGTCTGGAAGGAAATGATATTAAAGAATATGCTAATACAGCATTTCGAAAATATGGTTTAGGTAATAAAGAGAAAAATAATGGTGTTCTTTTGTTATATGCTAAAAAAGACAGACAAATAAGAATCGAAGTAGGATATGGTTTAGAAGGAGTTGTAACAGATATTAGATCTGGTAACATTCTGGACCAGAGTGCTATACCATATTTGAAAAAAGGTGAAGAATCACTTGCAATAACAAACACATATAAATCACTCTATAATGTTATTTTAAATGGCTCTGAACAAACTGGCCATTCTAAAACAAGTAATTTATGGGACACTTTAAAAGTATTCATCATCATTGCGATTGTGATCGCGATCATCATCATTGATATGTTGTTCTTTAATGGTGTACTTACTTATTTCATTTTGAATTTATTACCTGCACTATTAAACTCATCAGGTGGCGGTGGCCCAAGAGGCGGTGGCGGAGGAAGCTCCGGCGGTGGTGGCTCCGATCGAAAATTTTAGTACAAAAAAAACCATTGGATTTTTTCCAATGGTTTTCTTTTTTATTAATCTTCCATCGTTGATAAATCCCCAGTTGGAAGGTCTAACTCCCATGCTTTTAGTACTCTTCGCATAATTTTTCCGCTTCGAGTTTTTGGTAATTTTTCACGGAATTCGATTTGTCTAGGAGCTGCATGAGCTGCTAGTCCTAATTTTACAAAGTTACGGATTTCTTCTTTCAATTCATCTGAAGCAACATAACCATCTCTTAGCGCAACAAATGCTTTAATAATCTCACCTCTTACAGGATCTGGTATACCGATTACACCAGCTTCTGCAATTGCAGGATGCTCCACAAGCTTACTTTCTACTTCAAATGGGCCTACTCTCTCACCAGAAGTCATAATTACATCGTCTACTCGACCTTGGAACCAGAAATATCCATCCTCATCCATATAAGCTGAATCACCTGAAACATACCACTCATCATTTAAGAAATATGATTGGAATTTTGGTTCATTATTCCAAATTGTGTTCATCATCGATGGCCAACCCTTTTTAATTGCTAGATTTCCCATGGTATATGGAGCAACTTCATTACCGTTATTATCAACAATTGCAGCCTCGATTCCAGGGAATGGTTTACCCATTGAACCTGGGCGAATTGGCATACATGGATAGTTACAAATTAATGAAGCTCCAGTTTCTGTCATCCACCAATTATCATGGATTCGTAAATTAAATACTTTTGCTCCCCAACGAACTACCTCTGGATTTAAAGGCTCTCCAACACTTAAAATATGTCGAAGTGAACTTAAATCATACTTCTTAATAATGTCTTCCCCTGAACCCATTAGCATACGGAATGCTGTCGGAGCACTATACCAAACCGTTACGCCGAATTCTTGAATTGTTTCATACCAAGCATCAGGACTGAAACGACCTCCTAATATCACGTTAGAAGCACCATTTAACCAAGGTCCAAAAATACCGTAAGAAGTTCCAGTTACCCAACCTGGATCCGCTGTACACCAATAGACATCATCTTTTTGAAGATCCGTCACCCATTTACCAGTTTGATAGTGTTGAATCATCGCTTGTTGAACATGAAGAACACCTTTTGGTTTTCCTGTTGACCCTGAAGTATAATGTAAAATTAAACCATCATGACGATTTAACCATGTAATCTCAAAATCTGTTTTCGCCTCTTTATAACGAGCTTTAAAATCTACAAATTTACCGCCTTCCTCAACATCATCACCTATAAGGAAGATTGTTTTTAACGCAGGTAGATCATTAACTGGAACACGTGATAATAATGCTGGCGTTGTGACTAATACCTTTGCCTCACTATCCTCTAAACGATCCTTAACAGCGCCTTCCATAAATGCCTCGAATAAAGGTCCAACAATAGCACCTAATTTTAAAGCTCCTAAAAGCGCAAAATACAATTCTGGTTGACGAGGCATAAAAATAAATACTCGATCACCTTTTTCAACGTCACCGAATTGTTTTAAAACATTTGCAGCCTTATTTGAATTAATTTTCATTTCTTCAAACGTATATTTTTCATTTCGCTTATCATCTTTGTAATACAAAGCAACTTTATCTTTTCGATCAGAATTTGCATGACGATCGATAGCTTCAAAAGCTACATTATACTTTTGTGTTGTATACCAAGAAAACTCTTTTTCTACATCTTCCCACTTAAAATTTTTATAAGTTTCCTCATAGTTTTTTAAATTAAATTGTCCATTTTTTACAGGAAGCGCTTCCACCTTCATATAAATCCCTCCTTGATATTCTCTACTATCATTATACAATGATAAGATTTAATTTTCAGTATTTTTAATAAATTAACCATTTATATGTATTAGACACCTATTGTTTTTTTTCCTGTATGTCTTTCCTGCATTTTTTAGTATGATTATTAAAAAGGTGTTTTCTAAAGGGAGTGAGAAATATTGGATCACCCAAAAAAATATTTTTCAAAAACAATCCAAACTGTGCATGGTGAATTAATTATAGAGGGACCCGTCGAATCTGCCTTACTTGAAACATATCATTTTCATGAAAATTTAACATCTTTTAGACAACCAGCACAGCAACATAAAGCAATTGTTGAAATTGCTAGTCTACCTGAAGCTAGAATTATTATTGCTAGACTTGATAAAACAATAGTAGGTTACGTAACTTATTTATATCCAGACCCACTTGAAAGATGGTCAAAAACAACTCTAGAAAATCTAATCGAGCTTGGAGCAATTGAGGTAATACCTGAATTCCGCGGTTTTTCAGTTGCTAAAAATATGTTAATTCTCTCAATGCTAGATGATGCAATGGAAGACTATATCATTATCACAACAGAGTATTATTGGCATTGGGATTTAAAAGGTACTGGTTTAAATGTATGGGAATATCGAAAAATGATGGAAAAAATGATGAATGCCGGTGGACTCATCCAATTTGCAACTGATGATCCTGAGATTTGTTCCCATCCAGCAAACTGTTTAATGGTAAGAATGGGAAAACGAGTAACAACTGAAGAAATCCAAGCATTTGACGCACTACGCTTTTTACAAAGATATATGTACTAATTGAACTTTAATCTCGAAAGGTAGGATTCGAAATAATGCTTATTCAAGATATTATGCGCAGTTCAAACATTACTTTAAAAAAAGAAAATACAATCGGTGAAGCAGTAACCATTTTTCGAACAGGTGATGTACGTCATATTCCAATCATTAATGAAGATGATCAAGTGGTTGGAATCATTTCTGATCGAGATGTACGCGATGCTTTACCTTCAACACTTTTTCCACAAGCATTTTCATCTGTACTTGAGGTTCCTGTTGAAAAAATTATGACTACTAACGTCATTACTTGCAGTCCAATTGACTTTGTTGAAGAAGTAGCAACTTATTTCTATCAATATAAAATAGGCTGTTTACCTGTCGTATCTAGTGGAAAATTAATAGGACTTGTGACCGAAATCGATGTATTACACACTCTAGTAACTTTAACAGGAGCCTATCAACCTAGCTCCCAAATAGAAATCTTAGTCCATGATCATCCAGGCATTTTAAGTGACGTTGTTAACGTATTTTCAAAAGAAAACATTAATATTGTAAGTGTCCTTGTTTACCCTGCAAAAGAAGTGGATTATAAAGTTCTTGTATTTAGAATTCAAACGATGAATCCACTTTCAATCATTCAAACTTTAAAAACTGAAGGATATAAAATTCTTTGGCCAAATGAAGCGAGTGAATCATGATGAAAAAGGATGCATACTTAGTATATAGCGAAGATTACCATGCCTATCAATTCAACGAAAAACATCCATTTAATCCGATTCGCTCTCAATTAGTTTATGAACTATTAAAATCTAGTAATCTATTAAATGATGCTGATATTATTCCACCAAGATTAGCAACAGATGACGAGCTGCTCCTTTTTCATGATTTACAATTTATCGAACAAGTAAAAAAAGCAAGCCGCGAACCAGTTAGTGCAAATATCGCAGAACAATTTGGACTTGGAACTGATGATACACCCATTTTTAAAGATATGCACGAGGCCAGTTCTTTAATTGTTGGTGGCACCTTAACGGCAGTAGATGCTGTTCTAGATGGAAAATCCAATCATGCTTTTAATTTAGGTGGTGGACTACATCACGGTTTTAAACGAAAAGCCTCTGGTTTTTGTGTTTATAATGACTGTGCAATCGCCATAAAATATATTCAACAGAAATATGGTTTAAAGGTGTTATATGTAGATACGGACGCACACCATGGCGACGGAGTTCAGTGGGCATTTTATGATGACCCAACTGTTTGTACACTCTCAATCCATGAAACTGGTAGATACCTATTTCCCGGTACAGGTGCGGTAACCGAAAGAGGACAAGGTAAAGGTTTCGGATACTCATTTAACATTCCAATAGATGCATTCACCGAGGATGAATCATTTCTATTAAGCTATAAAAAAGCGATAAACGATATAGCCCAATACTTCAAACCAGATGTAATTCTCACCCAAAATGGCTCAGATTCGCATTGTTACGATCCATTAACTCATCTTTGTACGACAATGAAAACATTCGAGGAAATCCCAAAAATTGCACACGAAATCGCTCACAAATATTGCGATGGCAAATGGATTGCTGTTGCTGGTGGAGGATACGATTACTGGAGAGTAGTACCAAGAGCTTGGTCACAAGTATGGCTAGCTATGACAAATCAACAACCAACTTCTAACTTAATACCGGACAACTGGCTAGAAAAATGGCAGAAAATTGCTAATGTTAAAGTACCTACAACCTGGACAGACAATCCATCTATCGTAAAGCCTATTCCAAGAAAAAAGGAAATAGAGGAATACAACGAGCAAGTCTTATATCGTTCACTTGAGCCATTGCACATTCAGCAAAAAAAGCCTTTTATTTAAATACTACATGCCGTCTGAGGGGTATTCTCGACGGCTTTTTTAATTTGGGTAGACTTTTGATCATGAAATAGTAGAATTCAATTCAAATTTGGCTCGTTTTTAGATAGATTTAGAGCAAACTTGCTAGTTTCCCTAAAAAAAAAGAGCTGCTATTGAAAAAAATTAGCTCTATATACCCCAACCAGTATAGGTAATATATTATTTTATTTGCGATTCTGATCGTTTTAATTGCAGATTTGCCAATTTTAATTGCAATACTCAGATTTTAATTGCATTTTTACCAATTTTAAGGTTGTGCCCAT
>NZ_NUHI01000084.1:0-59109 GCF_002575105.1 Bacillus sp. AFS053548
TAATATGGCGCGCCCGAAAGGACTCGAACCCATAACCTTTTGATCCGTAGTCAAACGCTCTATCCAATTGAGCTACGGGCGCATATTGTAAATTGTGTCGTCTTCGTTAGCGACTTTTACAGTTTATAACATCCAACTGTTTATGTCAACACTTTTTTAAAAGTTTTTTTAAACTTTAAAAGCTTACTACGATAAGCTTTCGTTGACTTCGTTAACTTGTCTGACGTGACTTAAACTATATTAAAGCATCGAACATTTAATGTCAACACTTTTCAAACAAAAAATTCACGAGTTTATTTACATATTGGATTTTACTGGGCTTAAGAGCCTTTTTAAGTTATTAATGTAGCTTTGTACATATTTAACGTTTCTGACAATGTACTACGTAACAATAACTGACTTACTATAGTACAATTTAAGGACAGGCCCTGTTAAAAGTATAGCTACTCCTTTTTCTCATAAAAAAGTTCTATGTTTCAAGAAAGAATTGGTATAAATAATATATCTGTTTTTTTAGAGTCACTGAAGTGTTCTCGAATACTTTGTTCTTATAAAGAAAAAATATTATTAATGAGTATTAAAAAAGATATTAAACTAAAATAAAATAATTTAACTAATAGGACGTGCGAAAAATGGATATTAATAATTTTCTTACAATCCTTCTTATCATCAATATACTTCTAGCAGGTGTACTAGTATTTATTGAAAAAAGAGATGTTGTCGCCACATGGGCGTGGCTAATGATCTTACTTTTTATACCTATAGTTGGATTTTTACTATATCTATTTTTAGGTAGGCAGCTAAAACAAAAGAATTTCTACCATCTATCGACTAAAGAAAGAACTTATCTTCAATTGGCAGTTACGGACCAAGCTAATAAAATTCAAACTGATCAAAGTTTTCGTCAAGATGAGCTACTATCAAAGCATTCACATTTAATTATGATGAATTTAAAGTCGGCTAACGCTTTATTAACGACAGATAATGAAGTCCAAACGTTTCGAGATGGACACGAAAAATTTAATTCTCTTTTCAAAGACATACAACTTGCCCAAAAAGAGATTAATATTCAGTACTATATCATCCAGCGTGATTCGTTAGGAAAAAAACTTAGAGATGAGCTTTCAAAAAAAGCAGAAGAAGGTGTGAAAGTACGAGTCCTGTATGATGACATTGGTTCCAAAAGAATTACCCCTTCTTTTTTCAAAGAACTTGTTAAACATGGTGGTGAGGTAAGAGCTTTCTTCCCTTCATTTTTAAGACTCATTAATTTTCGATTAAATAATAGGAATCACAGAAAACTGTGTATTATTGATGGACGAATTGCTTATATCGGAGGTTTCAATATTGGAAATGAATATCTTGGTATTGATCAGAAATTTGGATATTGGAGAGACACTCATTTTCGTATAAAGGGAGAATCAGTAAACCAAATTCAAGGTAGATTTATTTTAGATTGGCAACAAGCTACTAATCAGCCTATACATAATATAGAAGAATTCTCATTTAATAATGAAAAAAATATCGGAAGCACCCCTATCCAAATAGTTGCAAGTGGACCAAATTCAGAAACAGAACACTTAAAAAACATGTATGTTAAGTTAATTATGTCTGCCAAAAAATGTGTTTATATTCAAACACCGTATTTTATTCCAGATACAAGCATTATGGATGCGTGCAAAATCGCAATTTTATCCGGTATCGACGTAAGAATAATGATCCCAAGTAAACCTGATCACCCATTCGTGTATTGGGCATCTCTATCGTACGCTGGGGAACTTTTGTCGTATGGCGCAAAAATATTACTTTACGAGAATGGTTTTTTACATGCTAAAACAATCGTTGTTGATCATGAAGTAGCTTCAGTAGGAACTACGAATATTGATACACGAAGTTTTAAATTAAATTTTGAAATAAACGCGATTACTTATTCAGAAGAAAAAGCTTCTGAGCTACAAAATCTTTTTTTACTTGATAGTAATCATAGTAGTGAGCTTACGATTGAAAAATATCAAGAGCGATCAGTCATAATAAAGTTAAAAGAAGCAATATCACGCCTCTTATCTCCAATATTGTAAATAAAAACATTACTTAACGGTAATGTTTTTTATTTTATCTTTATAGTTTCAAAATGAAAGGTGATGTGCGCTTTTCTGTAGAATAAAATGCTTATAGGGAACAGATTATTAAAATATCAAAGAAGGTGAAATATGAGAATTATTAAGAAGATATTTGTAGTTTTTTTAACTCTTTCATTTCTATCGATAAGTTTCTTTACAAAGCCAACTTCTACCTATGCAGCAAATAAAGTTTATACTGTAACTGCAAATAAATTAAATGTCCGTAGTGGGCCTAGTACATCATATAAGTCGATGGGTTCAGTTAAAAAAGGCCAACTTTTAACGGTTATTAATAAACACTCCAATGGATGGTATAAAATTAAGTTTAAAAAAACAACAGGATTTATAAATGGAAAATATGTGATGGCGGAGTTCAATAACGTTAAATCATTAGATAAAAGTATTATTGTTGACTTGAAATATAACACAAACAATAATTTTACTGGCAAACGTATTTATAATTTTAGTCAAGCAATACTTAGGACAAGCACAGCAAAAAAATTAGCAAAAGCAAACGCAATACTTAAAGAACAGGGATATACAATTAAAGTATGGGATGCTTATCGTCCTTTATCTGCACAACAAACACTTTGGAACGCATATCCTAATTTGAATTATGTAGCTAAACCTGATCCTAAAAATATCCGTGGACACCAACTTGGCGCAACGGTGGATATTACACTATGTACTTTAGATGGCAAAGAAGTACAAATGCAATCTAAATTCGATGATTTTTCTCCACGAGCATCTCGAAGCTATAAACGAAACAGTGTACAGGAAAAGAGTTATCAAATTATGGATAAGACAATGAGACAAGTAGGTTTTGTAGGCTATTCTAAAGAATGGTGGCATTACTCAGATAATAATCAAAACTTTAAAGCTATCCAGGTAAATCCTGCAAATTATTAATGCTAAAACTCACTTTTGAATAGAATCAAAAGTGAGTTTTTTTATAAAAATATGTATTCCATTTAAAATATCTCTATTTTGTCCGATGAACGGTTAAGGTTACTTTACTTGTTTCACACATAAATGTTGAAAGGTGGACTGGTTCCTCATTTGAATCATAGGCGATTTTTAGGATTTTAAAAAGATTGGCTCCTATATCGCATTCAAGGTAATTGGCATATACTTTTGTCGCACCGATTACGTCGATGATTTTATCGTTGCTTAGGATTTCTGTATTATAGTCTTTTGAGAGAACTTTATAAGTGGATTCGTCTGTTGCAATTTTCTTTTCCAAATCAGGAAAACGAATTAGTGAGTAATGTGCAATATCATAAAAAAGTGGACGGTCGTTCACATACATGAGTCGCTCGAGCTCTAGGACGCGACTTCCTTCTTCAACTTTAAGATGTTCTGCAACATCCTTTGATGCCGGGATGACATCACTTCTAAGGATTCGGGAATTTGGAATCATCCCTAGTTGGTGACTAAACTCCGAGAATCCGCTTACCGATAACAGTTCATTATTAAACTTATTCGAAGCTACAAACGTCCCCCTGCGTGGTATGCGTGTTAAAGTACCATCCTTCACTAATTCCTCGATGGCCTTTCGAATAGTGATTCGACTGACATTATACGTTTCACAAAGCTCAGCTTCTGTGGGAATCTGTTGATCTGGTTTATATTTCCCTTGTTGAATATCATTTTGTAGCATTTGCCTAATCTGCATATAGAGAGGCTGTGGGGTTGAAGAATTTAGGTTCATAATTTTCATCCTATCCGTCAATGTTTTTCAACATTATTATACACTGCCGACTAGTTAACGTCACCATGCACCGAAATAGCCAATTGTTTTTGCAGCCGTTTTAGTCCCCAATTCCAAACACTGTTGGATCGAAAGGCCCTGTAAAGTACCATAAAGAAAACCAGCTATGAAAGAATCTCCTGCTCCCATCGTATCTACAACATTATCTTCCAATACTCCAAAATGATAAAAATGTCTCCCGTCGAAAGCTAAAGATCCATTTTCTCCAAGCGTAGCAACAGCAATCTTGGAACCTTGTGTTTTTACGTCCTTTAAAAATCCTCTGATAAATTCATCATCCTTTTTATAAGAAAAAAAGGAATAGTCCACATAACTAGGTAGTGTCTTTACTAAATCGTGCTCTAACTGGTCTGAAAAATCAAATGCAGTAAGCAACCCATTTTGTTTAAAAAGTGGATAATACTCATCAACATGTCCCCATATACCAGCGTGGACAAGTTGCTGGGTTTGAATAAAGTCCAGTTCTTCATCAGTTAATGTGAACTGAGCCATTACCCCTTCATCGTAATCTCCAAAATGGCGGTCATTATTAACCAATTCAACATGGGTAACCGCAGTTTTTCCTATCTTTTTAGAAATAAACGATGTATCAACACCCTTACTTTGGATCGACTTAATCATTTGATCACCGAAGGAATCACTTCCAACCCAGCCGATATACGTAGAGTCCGCCCCTAACTCTTTTAAGTAGACAGCAACATTTACCGGATTTCCTCCGGGAAACACTTCCTCGTTTGCAAGATAGACATCCATACAGTTATCGCCTGCTGTAACAATTCTCATCTAATCGCCAACCTTCTTTTAATCTAAGAAACGAGCACTACTATGTAGTGCCCATTCAATCTTTTAATATTCTACTTTGCGATAGTATCTTCTTAGGTCTAATGAGTGGTTTCTTTCCCTTTCAAGGTAAACACTGATTCGACTTAAAACTGCCCAGTTAATACTGACAGAAAAGTGTTTTCTAAATTCCTCACTAATGCCTTGCAATTCAAAGTCCTTAGTATCAATAACAGTTAATTGATTTGTAATTTTTTCAGCAAACCTCTCAACGCGATCCATCAATGGTCTTGTTTCATCTTCACCTTTAAGTAAAATAACACTAGTATCTTCAACTACTAACTCAAGCGTACCATGGAAAAACTCCGCTGCATGGATGGATTTTGCATGAATCCATTGCATTTCCTCCAAAATACACATTGCGTATGAATAAGTGTTACCCCATAGGTTACCTGAGCCTACCATCATATGATAATCTGTATCCTTATGTTTAATAGCAAATTCCTCAGCCTTTTTATCAAAGTCTTTTATGGCAGCTAAAATAGCTTGTGGCAACAAGGAAACTTCTTTTGTGAACTGTTCATATTGCGGAAATTCATTGTTATTATACATGAAGCGAAATACTACCATGTACAACAGCATAAAGAACGTATCAAAGGAATGTTTTTCCGAGCCGGTTGTAATATAGTAATCTACTACCTGCGTTAATGGCGTATTCGGCTCTGCTACTAAAGCAATTGTAGTAGCCCCTCTTTCTTTACAAAACTCTGCAGCCGCAACTGTTTCTTGTGTTGTCCCTGAAACTGAGGTGAAAATACATACGGAATCCTTTGAAAAGTGCTTATTGTTCATGACCATAAACTCGGCTGCGATTTCGGCATGTACATTGATCGTTGAGTTTGATTCTAAAATATATTTATAAGGATACATCATTGCAATAGTTCCTCCAGCACCAATCAGGAAAAGATTGCTGTAACCTTTTTGACAGATTGAATCGACGATATCCTCAATTTTACTTCTGAACGTAAGTCCTTCTTTTTCTACAAGTTTTAAAAATAACGCTTCATCAAATTTTAACATGGTTAGATCCCCCCAAAATATATTTGTTATGTTTTGTATTATAATTAAATATAACAAATAACGCAATCGCTTTTTAAAAAAATTAAGAAGCTAGTAAAGTACACTAGCTTCCTGAAATAATTGAATTCTTCTTTGTTACTAGATTACCGTCATTTTTCTTATTCGGCCCGTATCGTTTTTCCCAGTAAAAGTAAACAGGTAGTCCGGTAGCGATCACAATGAATGCAGCTACCATCCCTTGCCACGGAGCCCAAGTAAACGTACCCCAAGCAAGCCAAGAAGCTCCAATAATTGCTAAAATCGTCGTTAGTCTCCACATTGGCATCCTGTAAATCGGGTTATAGTCCTCCCTCTTACGGCATTTATAAACCGCTACAAAATCCAAAATATTAATCACTAATTGAATTAATGTAAAATAGCCTAGTAAAGTCGTTAAATTAGTTGCAAAAACTAGAATACATGCATAGGTTACTTGAACAATAATTGAAAAACTTGGTGTTTCATACTTTGGATGGACACGACCAAAACGCTGGAAAAACAGCCCGTCCTTAGCCATCGCGTATTCTAACCTAGGCTGAAACATGATACAAGAACTTAATGATCCTAAAATGACTATAATTGCAGTAATCGCAACAAACGAAGAAGCAATATGAGATAGTCCCGGTATATACTTAACCGCATCAGAAACAGCTGCACGAGAATCCACCAATTTACTAAAAGGCATTAATCCAATTACGCAGACTGCTAGCAAAGTATATAAGATTAATACAATAAAGACAGAGCTAATCAGTGCACGAGGTAGCGTTTTTCCGGGATTTTTAAATTCACCTGCCATAAAACAAATGGCGGCCATACCAGTATAGGCCCAAGTTGTGGCAGAGACACCGCCGATTAGACTTGTTTTTACCACTTCTCCATGAGGCGTATAGGAGAAGTTCCCTGGGTGCATATACATTAAACCTAGAACAATAACAATAATGAACGGAATGATTTTCACGGCGGTAATAATCACTTGAAAAAGCCCGCCCTCTTTTACACTTCGATAATGAATTGAAGTTATGATTAAAATTATCGCAACCCCTAACAACTTGCCAGCAACTCCAGAGAAAAATGGGAAAAAGCTTGCCAAGTATGAAACTACTGCTAGAGCCATAATAGAAATAGATGGTGGATCAAGCGCCCAAAATGTTGCCCATCCATATAAAAAGGCTAAAGGTCTCCAGCCTGCTTTATTCAAATAGACGTAACCGCTTCCATTTTCAGGATAAGCAGTTGATAATTCAGCAAGAACCATCACTTGCGGAATAGCAATAATACCGCCAATAATCCATGCTAAAATAGAAATAGAAGGGGTTCCAGCTGCTTTTGCTACATCACCTGACGAGACAAAGATACCTGATCCTACGGTCGTACCAACAGCAATTGCTAATGCCGACCAAAATCCGAGCTTTCGTGTAAGCGTAGTATTACTCATAAAAGGCTCCTCCAAATTTTTAGATTATACAATTCCTAATTCATTTAGTTTCACTAAGGATTTTTTTACAGCATCTAGTGGATTTTGATAGTAAGTTGACCCCATAATTTCAAGAGTGCATGCCCCATCATATTGGTGCTTTTGCACGCTTTTCGCATATTCTCTCCATTGTAAATTACCATCATCTAAAGCAAGATGAGAATCTGTCTTGCTATCACCATCTATTAAATGGAAATGACATAACTCAGGAAGCAATAAAAAATAATCATCCGGTGTTTCACCGGCCAAGTTCATTGCAACGGTATCCATCATCCCTTTTAAAAAGGGGACTTTATCTCTTCAATCATTCTCTTTAATCCTCGAGTATTAATAATTAAATTAGATTCGAATCTGCTTAATGGTTCTAGTGCAAGAGTGATCCCCTCGTGCTCCGCCACTTTTGTGATTTGATAAATTGATTCAATTGCATATTTCCACGATTCCTCTTTTGTTAGGGAGAAATCTCCTATCCCTGAAGTAATTAACATCTTATCCGTCTCTAATTCCACAGCAGAGTGAATATTTTCAATAAAATAATCAATACTCGTTTTCCGCCAATTCGGATCTGAAGCAGCGAGATTGTAAGGATAAATGCATTGTTCTAGAGTATAGCAGACTATTTCCATACTTCTAGCTTTAATTTCTTTCTTTATCTCTCTCAAATTGCAAAGCAAGTTTCTATAAACATAGAGGTGTGGTTCACCAGCCCATAATTCAATGCTACTAATTCCTAGTTGGTCCATACAATCCAAAAAATATTGGATAGGGTAATGCTTGAATGTGATATTCATCCCTGCTATTTTCATTGATTACCTCCTTTCCCTTAAAGTCATTTCATTTGTTATGCTTTGTATTATAATCAAGAATAACATAAAATACAATAAATTTTAAAAATTTTTAATATTCATTTTTAAACCCTACAAAGCCTAGTACCGTGACCAACTAGTCTATAAAAGTCATACAATTTTTAAACACAAAAAAGGCCTCTACACTACGTAGAAGCCTTATTACTATATATATAATTTGATGCGGCCGAGAGGACTTGAACCTCCACGGAGAAACCTCCACTAAGCCCTCAACCTAGCGCGTCTGCCATTCCGCCACGACCGCGAATAAACAAAAGTGAGCCATGAAGGATTCGAACCTTCGACCCTCTGATTAAAAGTCAGATGCTCTACCTACTGAGCTAATGGCTCATAATAATAAAGTTTATAAAATATTGCCTGCTCTATAAGACGTCCTTGTCTCAGATAGAAATTCAAGTAGCGGTTCGACAAGTACGCTGAAGTAATCGCTTCGTAGCTTACTCGTTCGTGCTCTACCTACTGAGCTAATGGCTCATAATATAAAGATATTACCAGTATAACTAAATACCAAATATTTTTAAACCAACTTACTGTCTACACGATCGCGTCTAAGATAAAAGCAAATCCCCTTACCTTAAACATATTAATAAAAAACTAAAATGGCTGGGCTACCTGGATTCGAACCAGGGCATGACGGAATCAAAATCCGTTGCCTTACCGCTTGGCTATAGCCCATTGATTTAACTTCATGCTCTACTTCCACGAGTATGCTACATGAACCTGCACCGCAGGATTTTTTTTATGTTGTATTGCCTCTACCTCTCGAATTAACTCCACAAGATAAAAAACAATCCGACATTCTAAAAAAATACAAATATACTGTACCTTACAAAAAACAAATGGCTGGGCTACCTGGATTCGAACCAGGGCATGACGGAATCAAAATCCGTTGCCTTACCGCTTGGCTATAGCCCAATGATTAAGCTGCATGCTCTACTTCTGTGAATTTGCTACATGAAGTTCCACCGCAGGATTTTTTTTATGTTGTATCGCCTCTACCTCTCGAATTAACCCCTCAAGATAAAAAACAATCCGACATTTCAATATACTTCTTTTTGTAGTGTAGAAAAAGAGTAACCTACATGAACCTACAAGGCAGGATTCTTTTATGTTGTCTTGCCCTTACCTCTCGAACTAACTCCTCAAGATAAAAAACAATCCGAAATTAAAATATTTAAGATCTAACTCCAAAAACCGACCATAACTATTTTTCTCCAAATAAAGAAAAAAATACTACAATTTGTAGTAAATAATGGCGGTCCCGACCGGGATCGAACCGGCGATCTCCTGCGTGACAGGCAGGCATGTTAACCGCTACACCACGGGACCATATGAAGTTAATGGTGGAGGATGACGGGCTCGAACCGCCGACCCCCTGCTTGTAAGGCAGGTGCTCTCCCAGCTGAGCTAATCCTCCAGGATAAAATGGTGACCCGTACGGGACTCGAACCCGTGTTACCGCCGTGAAAGGGCGGTGTCTTAACCGCTTGACCAACGGGCCTTAAATATGGCAGAGAAGAAGGGATTCGAACCCTCGCACCGCGTAAACGATCTACACCCTTAGCAGGGGCGCCCCTTGAGCCACTTGGGTACTTCTCTATAATAATGGCTCCGCAGGTAGGATTCGAACCTACGACCACTCGGTTAACAGCCGAGTGCTCTACCACTGAGCTACTGCGGAAAAATACTAATCTTTTCATCAAGTGCTAAAATGTGATGACAAGTATTAATATAAACTAAATGCATATTAGATGTCAACATTATTTATAATAGTTTTAATGGACTTTTGCATAATCCACATACATAGCGGCTTATGTCCACTTTTCTTTTTCTTAAGAAAGCTTCCCCACACCCTGAACATCTATATTTATACTTATAAGAATGCGTTCTTTTTTTTATTGAATTTAGTGGTTTACAATACCTAGGAGCACCTACCTTTTTTAATAGCTCTTTAAAATCTCTATCTTCGTGCTTATATCCTTTCTTCATAATATGAAGATGATAATGACATAGCTCGTGTAATATGATCCCCTTTAACTCTTCAATTCCGTGTTCTTCATAATAAAACTTATTTAATTCGATATTACTTGTTTTTAATAAATACCTACCACCAGTTGTCCTCAATCTAGTATTGAAAGAAGCTTGGTGGAGAAATGGTCGATCGAAATAAGTGATTGATAGTTCTTTAACCAGTTTTTGTATCTCCTCATTATCCATTTATGAATCGCCATCCTTTTTTTCTTCTTTAATATAACTGAACAACTCACAAATTCTTGGGTATGCGCATACATTAAACTTACAAATGAGAATTTCAAAAGATCTTATTAGTACGATTTATGCTAAATGGGCTGCTCTTAGTAAATCTCTCTACAACGGCGTAATTTTTACTATCAAAATGAACAATACAGTTATCCTTTTTATACAATGTATCGGAAGGTTACCCCTCACTCATTTATTTCATCGCCCATCCTCAAAAAAAGATGGGCGAAGATTTTTAAGTTGGAGGTTTTCATCATGGCAATGCCTAGTTGGCTTAAATCTCAAATTCAAAAAGCATTTTATGAAAAAAACCGTTATCAAATTAAACTATTGAATCAATGTTGGTTTTATTATCAAAAAATTAAGCTTTGACGATTTCTTTCGATTCAATTGGTAGCATAGATAATCCTACTCTTTGTTTCTTTTGGTCTACTTCAGCAATCCATACTTTTACTACTTGACCAACTGATACAACATCAAGCGGATGCTTAATAAATTTGCTACTCATTCTAGAAATATGAACAAGGCCATCGTTCTTTAGTCCAATATCAACAAATGCACCAAAATCGACAACATTTCTTACTGTCCCTTCAAGTTCCATCCCTATTTTTAGATCTTCAATTTGAAGAACATCTTGGCGAAGGATTGGCGCTGCTAATTCATCTCGTAAATCTCTTTCAGGTTGCATTAATGATGCTAAAATATCTTTTAGCGTAATTTCACCAATATCTAGTTGTTCTGATACTTCTTTTAAATTAATCGTTTTTAACTGTTCTTTCAATTCATTTGAACCAATTTGACTCGTTGAGAAATTTAATTGTTTTAATAATTTTTTTACTTGTACGTAACTCTCAGGGTGAATACCTGTACGGTCTAAAGGCTCATCTCCTTCAAGAACACGTAAAAATCCTATACATTGCTCATATGTTTTAGCGCCTAATCTCGGTATTGTTTTAAGCTCTTTTCGGTTTGTAATTTTCCCTTTTTCGTCACGGTAATTAACAATATTTTTCGCTACTGTTTTGGACAATCCCGATACATATTGAAGTAGTGAAACTGATGCTGTATTTACATTTACACCAACTTGGTTAACAGAAGTTTCAACAACAAATGATAATGATTCATTTAAGCTCTTTTGAGATACATCGTGTTGATATAATCCTACCCCAACAGATTTAGGATCAATTTTTACTAGTTCTGCTAACGGATCTTGTAGTCGCCTTGCAATTGATACTGCGCTTCGTTCCTCTACTTGGAATTCTGGGAACTCTTCTCTTGCTAACTCAGATGCTGAATAAACACTTGCACCAGCTTCATTTACGATTACATAGTAAGTATTATTTTTCATTTCTTTTAAAATTTCAGATATAAACAGCTCTGTTTCTCTCGAAGCTGTACCATTTCCAATTGCGATCATTTCTATTTTATATTTGATTAGAATATCTTTAATTTTTGCAACTGCTTGTTCTCTTTTATTTCTTTGAACCTCTTCTCTTTCACCTCTGAAAGGATGAGGATAAATCACATCTATTTTAAGTACTTTACCTGTCTCGTCTACTACTGCCAACTTACAACCTGTACGGAATGCAGGGTCTACTCCTAGCACGATTTTCCCTTTTAATGGTGGTTGCAGTAATAATGAACGTAAGTTTTCTGAGAAAATATTAATTGCGTGTGAATCAGCTTTTTCGGATAATTCTTTACGAATCTCTCTTTCGATTGAAGGCTGAATTAATCTTTTATATGCATCTTCAACGACTTCCATTAAGATTGCTCGTACAAAAGTGTCCTTTGTAATGACCCTTTTTTCTAGATATAAAATAATTTCATCAAAAGGAGATTGAATTGCAACCTTTAAAATATCTTCTTTTTCAGCACGATTCATTGCTAGTATTCTATGTGGAACAATTTTCGAAATTGGTTCAGAGTACTCGTAATACATTTCGTATACTTTTTTCTCGTCTTTTTCGGAGTCTTTTACCGAACTATCAATCGTTCCCTTTTTGAAGGTAAGTTCACGAATCCACTTGCGATAAGTAGCATCATCTGCAATCCATTCCGCAATAATATCTTTTCCACCTTGAATAATTTCATCAACTGTATTAACTTCTAGTTCAACATTTATGTATTTTAACGCTTCATCCGCAAGTGAACCTTCATTTGGCATTGAAAATAACCATTCTGCAAAAGGTTCTAACCCTTTATCTTTTGCTACTGTAGCACGAGTTCTTCTTTTTTCTTTATATGGTCGGTATAAATCTTCAACTTCTTGTAGCTTTGTAGCTAATGTAATACTTTTACGTAAGTCTTCAGTCAGTTTCCCTTTTTCCTCAATTAAACGGGTTACTTCATCTTTTCTCGTTTGAAGATTTACAGCATACTCATATTTTTCTAAAATGGAATGAATTTGCACCTCATCAAGAGAACCCGTCTTTTCTTTTCGATACCTGGCAATAAAGGGAATCGTATTTCCTTCTTCCTTTAATTCAATTACGGTAGCTACTTGTTTTATAGTAATCGATAAATCAGATGCAATTTTATTAATCAATTGTTGTGACAAAGATAACGCCTCCAATTTTTGGGAATTTTTAAAGGACCTAAAATAACCCTTTCAAGACGAAAGGGTTACAAAACAATTTATTATAATCTATGTAGGTAAAGCTGCTATAAAAGCAACTTTAAAAATCAACAAGTCCTAAACTGATTTGCAACGCTTCGTCAACCTGATCCATCATCTCATCATCAAGATGGGTTATCTTATCGGTTAATCGTTGTTTGTCAATCGTTCGAATTTGTTCTAGTAGTATAACCGAATCACGTTCAAATCCATATTTTTTAGCATCGATTTCAACATGTGTTGGAAGCTTTGCTTTTTGGATTTGTGCTGTAATCGCAGCGACTATAACGGTAGGACTAAAACGATTACCGATATCATTTTGTATTATGAGAACCGGACGAACTCCACCTTGTTCTGAGCCAACTACAGGGGAAAGGTCTGCAAAATATACG
The DNA here is from genome assembly GCF_002575105.1 of Bacillus sp. AFS053548. Classification (NCBI taxonomy): domain Bacteria; kingdom Bacillati; phylum Bacillota; class Bacilli; order Caryophanales; family Bacillaceae; genus Bacillus; species Bacillus sp. AFS053548. Next base: position 13,399 of record NZ_NUHI01000084.1, read on the forward strand.
TCGCCACGTTTTACTATCAAGTGATTACCCCCCGCTAACTAAGCGCTCCACTTTAGAATCCGCTTCAGACTCAGCATAGAATGACTCAGAAGATATTAATAAGTTGATTTTAGCCATTTCCATGTATCCACGTCGCATTTGTTCGCGACTTTGGCGTCTTTTACGATCCTTTAAAAACATCTTAGTCGCTTGATAAATATACTCATTTCGATTACCGTTTTCTTGCTTTACTAATCCATCTAGTTCGCTTACTACATGTTTTGGTAAACGTACTGTTATTTCAGTTGTCGCATTTAGTTCGGACAAGTTTCAGCACCTCCAGAATCAACTATTACCCATATATCTCCCTATACTACATCATACCATTATTTTCAGTGATTGGAAAGACACATATCTTCGTTTATCTTAACCAAATAACAGTGTTTCATACTTTGATACATCAAATTACAATTAATCTGATACTAGATAATTACTTATGGACTTAATATTTCCATTCTTTTTATATACCCTTGGTACTCTATGATTTAAAAGGCAAGTTACTTCATAATTGATTGTATTCATATGTGTAGCGACTTCCTCAGCCGTTACTGCTCCATCCTTACTTTCTCCTATTAAAGTTACTTTTGTACCAACAGGATAATGTTTAGAAAGCTTGATCATACACTGATCCATACAAACTCTACCAACGATTTCCGCCTTTTCACCTTCAACCAACACAGAAAATCCTTGCATATCTCTAAGCCAGCCATCTGCATACCCGACTGGTAACGTCGCAATCCACTCAGAATCAGAAGTAAAATACGTTGCACCATAACTTACACCACTATTAGCTGGTAATTTCTTAATATGAGAGATTTTCGTATAAAGCGATAGTGCTGGCTTTAATGTGAATGGTAACATTGGTTTTATTTCTAAAGATGGAGTTAAACCATACATGATAATACCCACACGCACAGTATTAAATAAGTTTGTTTCTAATGCAGCCGCTGCACTATTTGCACAATGAATTATCTCCGGAGAGAATCCACTGCTCTTAACCCATTCTATACATTCATAAAATTTGTCTACTTGCTCATTAAAATAGGATCTATTTAGCTCATCAGCAGTAGCGAAGTGTGTAAACAAACCTTCTAGTATAATTGATGGATTTTTTCGTAAGATCGATGCAGCTTGCTCCCATTCAGCTTTTGTTTTTAGGCCTAATCTACCCATCCCTGTATCAAATTTAATATGAATCATTGTACGATCTGTGCTTTTTAGATTTTTAGAAATACCTTCTAACCAATCAACATTATATGCCGTTAAAGTTAATTTATTCTTGATTGCAACGTTAATATCCTCTGGTCTAGTTGCTCCTAACACTAATATCGGTGCCTCTATACCCGCGTTGCGCAGAAAAATCCCTTCATCAATAAAAGCAACTAATAATCTTGTTGCTCCAGACTTCAATGCTTGTTTCGCTACTTCAACGTAACCATGTCCATATGCATTCGCTTTTAAAGCTACATATATTTCTTGATGATTAGGGTAAAGCGATGCAATATTTTTGATATTTTCCTCAATTGCATCTAAATCTACTTCTACCCAAGTGTCGCGATAAAATGATGTTTCTGTCATGATCTACACTTCCTTATCGATTTACCCATTACTCTTTTTTTATATGTGTAAAATTATTTGCTTATTTTACTATAAATGTCAACCAATATACTACTCATTTATAGTTTATTTAAAATTTAAAAAGGCGTGATAAAGCATCATCACGCCCTTTTAAGTTTGAAAAAAAATATTATTTTGTGCCTGTATCTCCGACTGATTGGGCAACTTGAATTAACTCACCTTGAGTTAAGTTTTTAGAAACAATTGTAAAATCTGTTCCACCGTATGACCATGTGATCATCTTATCTGATAAAGCTCCTACCGTTTTACCTAAATCTACTGGTTCACCAGTGATTTCCATCGTTGTTCCAGACTCTGAAATTCGTGCTTTTTCCTCTATTAAAGTAAACGATTTTTTATCACCTTTATATGAAAGTATAACCTGAACACCATTGTCTGTTTTTACTTCTTGTTGATCATCTAACACAACACCCTTCATTAAATAATTAGGGTAAAGTGTAACTAATAAATTAGGATCATTAGTTGGATTTGTAGATGTAGGTACACTTAAACGAGCGCTTGTCATATTTTTCTTCACATCAAAAGCATCATTATCAAACTTCGGATTGTATTGTACTTTATCGAATTTAACATCCAACACAACATTTTTATCTGTATCTAATAGTTTTACTGAATCAGGTGTCAGACCTTTTTTATTAAAAGTAATTTCTTGTGTTGGGAGCAATTGTCTATTTGTGTAATTTGTTTTTGTTTCAAACACATATCCTTGCTTAGTTGTTTTAAACGTTGCATTCTTATCTTGTACTAAGTCATTAACTAATGATTCCGGTAAATATGGCTGACTGCTGTTTGACGGCCAATCACTTTGGAAGCGATAGCTTTTATTTAATGCTGGCGTTAAAACAAACACACCCTCTTTGTTTCTTAAAATAATTTGGTTTTGATCACTCTTAGCATTTTTTAATTGTACGCGGTAGTAAGAAGGCTTTTTATGCCAAATGACTACTTCATACTTTTGAGGATCATTACCATTATTAATCGTTAATGTTGCATCAGCCTTATAGCCATTCATTTTTTCCATCTGATTGCTAAGTGAACCTACAACATCATCTTTCGATTTCTTGCCACATGCAGCCAATGATAGTACTAACATGATTGTCAAAAGCATCGCTACAAGCTTTTTCTTCATCTCCCCAGCTCCTTTATTCCTCTTAAATTGTAAAAAAGAGAATTTTATGCAAAGGCTTATGAATAAATGTGCGCGAGTAGCTTAGAAGTAAAATCTAGATTTATTCATGCACGTTGCAACCTTGCTTCTTATATCCTCATGAAACTATATGAGGTCAAGCTCTAAAATATGCAGACTAGCATGACAAGCTAATTTAAAAAATATAAAGAAAACTCCCTGATTAGCGAGCCTGTTGGTGATGACAATGGTGTAGTTACACTTTTTAATTAATCCTTAAAGTTTAACTACTACGTCGAGTACAAAAAAGAAAAGCCACTCAAAAGAGTGACTGTTTAAAAGGGTATTATATTTGCTGTAAGACCACTTGAGCAGCAGCATAATGTTCAGTATGCGTAATTGATAAAAACGGTATAAACGGCAAATCAACGGTTAAGACAGGCTTACCTTTTTCGTCATTCAAGATTTCAATGTCATGAAATCCTAATTCCTTCCCAATTCCTGTACCAAAAGCTTTTGAACATGCTTCTTTTGCGGCGAATCTTCCTGATAAAAATTCAAGTTTTCTTCGTTCTGATAAGCTTTCGTATATTTCATATTCTGCTTCAGTTAAAATCCTTTTCGCAAACCGTGGCTGCGAGCTTATAATTTCTTTCATTCGTTCAATTTCTACTAAATCTAATCCAATACCTACGATCATATTTTCTCACCCTAACTTTCGAAAACTACGGTTTAAAATAAAAGCTTGAATCATTAATTATTTCAATAGACGGATGAGCTTTCATATCATCCATTAGTTGAAATAGTGCATTATCTTTTTGTTTTGCTTCAATCATACAATCAATTTGCCCAACCGATCCATAAATTTCATTTAAAAATGTAATAAACATGTTAGGATCAACAAAATCAGCATGAGCACGTATGTCCTTCTCATCTCTAGGACTTGATATATGCATTTTCATAGGCAAGCTTGAGGCTTTCCATGTATCGACGGCATAGGCCCAATTTTTTACCCAGTCTTCATCTGTATGATTAACTAGATGATGATGATAGTCAAATACAAGTGGTACTCCTAATTTTTCACAGGCAAATAATGTTTCATCAAACGTAAAGGTAGTATCATCATTTTCAAACATTAGCATTTTTTGAATTTGCGCAGGAACAAGACTAAAATTCTCTATTAATTGTTCCAGTGATTTTTCCTTATCATCATACCCTCCACCAATATGGAGTACACATCGTTGTTCTGTATTAATCTTCATCGCTTTTAAAAGCTGATAATGCATTTTTAAGGTTTTTACTGAGGTTTTTAATAACTCTTCATCAGTTGAGTTCAAGATAACGAAATGATCCGGATGAAAATCAATCCTAATTTCATTTGTAATCGCAAATTTACCTAACTCAAGTAAACTTTCCTTTAATGGCTTTATGTAATTCCAATCTGCAACTTCTTCATGATTTGCTAACGGGATTAATTTACTGCTTAGGCGAAAAAAAGATATATCATGTGCTTTGTTGTGCTTTAGTAGTCTTAGACAGTTATTAATATTAGTTTTAGCAATTTGTTCTAGCTTACGAATCGCCGCATCTTTATCCTTTTGTTTTAAAAACTGAGCAACCGTCATTGTCTTTGATGGTGAGGCGTTTTGTAAATTCATACTCATTGCGACATATCCAAGTCTTACTAACATTTTTATTCCAACTCTCATACGTTTTTAGTTAGTGTATGGAATCTGTCCAAATTCACACAGTTTTTTATATTTAATTGGCAATAAAAAAGGTACATGGAATATTATCCATGCACCTTATCTATTATCTTATTTACTGCTGTCTTGTGGTTTACGTTGTCCACCACGGTTGTTATCGCGAGTTCCTTCGTTACGTTTGCCACGGAAGTTTCCTCCACGGTTGTCACGGTCTCCACGACGTCCATCTCCACGACGATTATCGCTACGACGTCCATCTCCACCGCCACGTTTATTTTCACCACGACGGTATCCACCGCCGCCGCCACCGTTTCCTCCGCGTCCGCCACGGTCACGTTTGACCATTGGTGGCTCATCAGTTAAACGAATTGGTGTTTCATTTGGCTCTTTTGTTAACATTTTTAAAGCTGCAGCTACAACACTTACAGAATCATGCTCTTCAAGTAATTCTTCTGCAATACGTTTGTAGAACGTTAAATTATCACTTTCCATAGTCGAAGTTAATTTTTCTGCAATGATACGTTGTTGACTTTCAATTGCTTCGTCTAATGTAGGTGCAGTCATACGTTCCATACGACGTTTAGTTGTACGTTCGATATTTTTTAATTGATTAAACTCACGAGGAGTAATAAATAACATCGCTATACCTGATTTTCCAGCACGACCTGTACGTCCAATTCGGTGAACATAGCTTTCAGGATCTTGTGGAATATCAAAGTTGTATACATGTGTAACGCCAGAAATATCTAATCCACGAGCTGCTACATCAGTTGCAACTAAAACATCAATTGAACCAGATTTAAATTTACGAAGTACTTGCTCACGTTTCGCTTGTGATAAATCACCATGAATACCTTCTGCAGCATAACCACGTGAGTTTAATGCTTCTGATAATTCATCAACACGACGTTTCGTACGTCCAAAGATAATAGCTAATTCAGGTGTTTGAATATCTAATAAACGTGTAAGAACGTCAAATTTTTTCTTTTCTTGAACTTCAATAAAATGTTGTTCAATGTTCGGCATTGTAACTTCTTTTGCTTGTACCTTAACGATTTGTGGATTTGTCATGAAAGTTTCTGCAATGCGACGAATTGGATCAGGCATAGTTGCAGAGAAAAGAAGTGTTTGTTTATTTTCTGGAACCTCTTTTAAGATCGCTTCAATATCTTCAATGAATCCCATGTTTAACATTTCATCCGCTTCATCTAATACAACTGTATTTACATTGTTTAGGCGAATTGTACGACGGTTAATATGGTCTTGAATACGACCAGGAGTTCCTACAATAATATGTGGGAATTTTTTTAATGAACGCATTTGACGATTAATATCTTGTCCACCGTATATCGGAAGGATTTTTACACCTTTATTCATACCGATTTTGTGTAACTCTTCGCCAACTTGAATAGCTAACTCACGTGTAGGAGCGATAACAAGTCCTTGAACATTGTTACTATCTACATCAATTTTTTCTAGTAATGGAATACCAAAAGCGGCAGTTTTACCAGTACCAGTTTGCGCTTGACCAATTACATCATGGCCTTGTTTTGCTAATGGAATAGTCTGCGCTTGAATTGGAGTAGCTTCCTCGAAGCCTAATTTTTCAATCGCAAACAGGATCTTACTACTTAATCCTAATTCTTGAAATGTTGTCAATTTGGTTAATCTCCTTTGTATCTCAATTGATCTATAAAAATTTAAAATATTATATGTTTCGTGACTGTTCATATGGAAGGTTCGTTTTTAGTGGAAAACAATGTCCGAAGTATCATGAAAAGGAAACAATATCTACCCATTATACGGACATTCTATCTAAAAAGCAAATGAAGTTATATTCTAACAATTTGATTTCCAAATCATATTTTACCCTTATATCATATTTAAATTCGCCATAAAATCATGTTTATAGCCTTCTTCATCCCTTATATTACGAACAGTTTTCATTTGTTAAATTACGCGTATAAAGTTTTCACTCCGTATATTTTAACATGCAAGAAGCGAAGAGCAGAACGAATGAAATAAGGAAAACTTTTAATCCCTACTTCCCTTCTTGATTATATTCTTACCCCTGATTTACTAACGCATTTACAACTTCTTCTAACTTCATTCCCCTAGAACCTTTAACTAATACTAAGTCATTTGGTTGAACTTGTTGTAATAAATCTTCAATTAAATTATTTTTATCTTCGAAGCTTTTTACTCTTGAAGAGTCCATTTGTTCAAAAGCTGACGTTGCTGCAAATTTACTTAATGGTCCAAAAGTATAAAGAAAATCGAAATGAAGATTTACAACTTCTTCTCCAATTTCTTCATGAAAAGCAATTTCTTGATCACCTAATTCTAACATGTCGCCAAATACTACAAATTTTCGATTATAACCCTTTAGTTCCGAAGCAAATAAAAGAGCCGCTTTCATAGATGTAACACTTGCATTATAGGCATCATTAATAACAGTTATTCCATTTTCATTCTTTAATAGTTCCATACGCATTTTTGTCATTTCTAAATTCTGCATTCCAGAACTAATTTCATCCCATGTTAATGAAAACTTTCTCGCAACTGCAATAGCTGCCAATGTATTACTAATATTATGTTTGCCTAGTACGCCCAATTTGAAACGGACATTCTTAGCTTTATTTATTTCAAATTCACTACCAGATTCATTCATTTCAATAAATGTTGGATATACATCATTACTTTCGCTTAAACCAAAAGTTTCGATTGTATAGATTAAGTTTTTATCTTTTGTACCTTCGATTAATAATGGTTCATCGCCATTAATGACCAGTAATCCATTTTTTGATAATCCGCTAGCAATCTCAAGCTTCGCCTTTGCGATCCCAGCTCTTGAGCCTAGTTCCTGCATATGAGACTCACCGATGTTTGTAATGATTGCCGCGTCAGGTTCAGCTAAATTAGACAAAAATTCAATTTCTCCAAAATTGCTCATACCCATTTCTAAGACAGCAACCTCTGTATCTTCTGCCATCGCTAAAACTGTTAACGGAAGTCCGATATGATTATTAAAGTTCCCTTGTGTTTTATGTACTTTATATTTTGCTGAAAGAATGCTAGTTAAAATATCTTTTGTTGATGTTTTCCCATTACTTCCTGTAATACCAACTATTTTACCATTCCACTCACTTAAATATGACTTAGACAGTTTTTGTAAAGCTTCTAATGTATCATCAACTAAGATGACAGATGCGTTTGTTGGTACATTTGAAAACTTTCTAGAACAAAGCACTGCACTTGCACCATTTTCAATTGCTTGAGGTAAAAATTGATGTGCATCGAATTTTTCACCAATCAGAGGTATAAATAATTTTCCATTTAAATCTACACGAGAGTCTGTTGAAACTCCGTTGATTGTTAAATCTTCACCCTTTAATTCGCTACCAGGGATCATGTTAACGATTTGAGATAAAGTACGTACGATTGACATTGTCACCGACTCCTCTTCTATAGCATTTTTCTTCTATTCACATGAAAACACTATTCAACCATGAATAGTGTTTTCAATTGTTAAATATTATATTTAATTTGTTGTTTTTGTTCGTAACGTTCAATTGCTAGGTCTATTAATTTTTCAATTAATTTTGGATATGTTAATCCAGTAGCCTGCCATAATTGAGGATACATACTGAACGGAGTAAATCCAGGCATTGTATTAACTTCATTCATTAATACGCCACCATCTTCTGTTACAAAGAAATCAGCACGAGTTAAGCCTGATCCATCGATTGCTTTGAACGCAACTTCTGCATAATGCTTAATTTTTTCATATGTTTCAGTTTCTACAGGAGCTGGGATAATTAGACCAGTATCGCCACTCTCATATTTTGCAGTATAATCATAAAATTCTACTGATGGTTTGATTTCGCCAACAACAGAACATTCAACTTGATCGTTACCTAATACAGCAATTTCAATTTCACGTCCAATAATATTTTCTTCAATAATTATTTTACGGTCAAATTGGAATGCTTCTTCAAATGAAGCCATTAATGCTTCACGATTTTTAGCTTTCGTAATACCAACACTTGAACCTAAGTTTGCAGGTTTAACAAATACAGGATAGCCTAATTCTTTCTCAACTACTTCATAGCAAGACACTGCATTTGATTTCCACTCTGTTTTTAAGAAATGTACATATTTAGCTTGAGGAATTCCAGCCTGAGCAAATAAGTTTTTCATAAACACTTTATCCATACCAGCCGCTGAAGCTAATACACCATTTCCTACATAAGGGATATTTAATAGCTCAAGTAAACCTTGAACTGTTCCATCTTCACCATTTGGTCCATGTAATAATGGGAAAATAACGTCAACTGGGCCAGTTGAATCTTGATTTGAAGCTGCAGGAATAATTGATGAAGTTAACGCGACAGGAGCGATTTCATTTACATGTTGATCCTCATTTGAGAATTTTAAAGCTGCGACACTTTCTACTTTCCCCTCAATTTGTTTCCCTTGTAACCATTCGCCTTGTTCTGTTATATAAATTGGATACACATCAAATTTTGTGTGATCTAAAGCAGAAATAACGGCAAAAGCTGTTTGTAATGATACTTTGTGTTCAGCAGATTTACCGCCATATAATAATCCTAACTTAATCTTCATGATGTTCCCCCTACTATTTTTTGCTCTCCCTATTGTACCACTTTATACAAATGTGTATAAGCTTTTATGGGTAGAAACCTATTTTTCTTTACAACATATGCAATGATATCTGTTTTGTGATTTCTTTACAACTAAAAAAAGCATAGCTCTACTTAAGCTATACTTAGTTTGTAGACAAGGGTACAAAAACTTGAATTTCAGATTGTCGCATGCGTTATCGGGCAGTTTGACAAGAGAAATAAGCACTACTTAATTGACGAAGAAACAAAGAAACATGCGCCCTGAGAACTATTGCGCTATACCCTGTTGATTATCTCTAATCGCTACTTTTTCATCAAGTGAGCGATACATTATTCCTGATAGTACAACTCCTGTTCCAAGAATTATAAAAAGCCATATTCCAAGTTTTAAATCAAATAAAAATCCACCTAATAAAGGTCCAAGAAATCCACCAATCGTCCATTTCATACTACCAACCGCCATATAGGTCGCTCTTAAATCTTCAGGTGCAATATTCGCCACAAATGTCATTTGAACTGGCGACATGACCATTTCCCCAAATGTGTAGTATATGAAGATAATTGCCAAGAAAAATAGAATCATCCACTTACCTAATCCAACTGTAAGTAATAATGGAGGTGCAAAGCCGATTGATAAAATACCTAAGCCAAATAAAATGGTTCCATAAAACATCGTTTTTCCAATTGAACGATTCGATAAATAACTTGAAATCGGAAATTGCAAAAGAACAACTAACAATCCATTAAGTGACATTAAGAATGGGTAAGGATTCCACATACCATATTGAGATTGAAAGGTTTGTTTAAAATAAAGTGGTAGCATTCCCTCAATTTGTGAGAAACCCATTGAAATAATTACACCTGTTGCTACGTAAAAAATTAATAATTTATCAGATCTAATGATTTTCATAACCTTTTTAAAAGGTATTTTCGTTACTTCATTCTTTTCATTAACATTCTTTTCTGCAGGAAGTGTTTCTTTTAATAGAATTAATTGTGCAATGCTATAAAGCCCTAAAGTGATTGCTGCAATATAAAATAAACTGTCTTTCGAAAAGTAAACAACTGAACTTCCTAATAACGGACCGATTACAGTACCTACATTACTTCCTACCCTTAATAATCCATACGCTTCAGTTCTTTTCTCTGGTTCAGTAACATCAGCTACCATAGCAGAAGCTGCTGGACTAAAGAACGAGTTACTAATACCTAGTAAAATTGATAAAATTAAAAATGCTGTATAGCCCTCTACTAAAGCAAAGGATACTAAAATAAGAGATGTTCCAAGCGTCGAAAAAACCATCATACGTTTTCGACCATATAAATCTGCGAGTCTACCACCAGCCATCGAACCAAATAATGATGCTATAGGTGAAATTGACATAATAAATCCTACCTTTAGCATTGAATCAACTTTTCCTTCTAGGTATAGAGCAAAAAATGGCATAAGCATCATCATTGCACTACTCGTAATCGTTTCTCCAATCACTCGAATCCACACATTACGATCCATACCTTTTAACTTTTTAAAAAAATTCATCCTTTAGCGGCACCTCCTAGTGCATCATAACTTCCTATTTTAATCGTATCGGAAGAATTTTAAGTTTCAAATTACTTTATACATATATCCGATAAAATATGTTATACAAAACAAAAGGGCGTTCAAATTGACTTATCGCCATTTGAACACCCACTCTTTTTTTAACTTTTAAACTTGTTCTTTTGAAGAAATTGAGAACATCAATCCCAAAAAAGTACCTATTAGAAATAAGGTTGAACAAGAGCCCATCAATACTATGCTCACCGTTAGGCTTACGCCCGTATGTAAGAAACCGCTTCCAGTGAAATATAGTAAAAAAAGAATAAGACCAATAAAAAAGGCAATACCAGAATATTGAGTATATGTTTCAACGATTTCATAATCAGTTCGCTTCATAATGATTAACCTCCTGTTTTCATCTTTTTTGTGAATTACAATACCTAATTTGTGACAACTTTGTGACACTTTTATATTAACACACTTATTTCACAATTGTAAATATTTTCAGAAAACTTTTTAGAAAATATTTAGGACAAAATAAAAAACTAATGATTAGGTAAGATCAATCCCATCCTCCTTCTAAATAAACAAACAAATAAACCGAGACGAATAGTCATCTCGGTTCAAATTTTAATTATTTCAATTAGAACGTACTTAGTTAAATATCCTTAGAGTCTATTTAAGAAAGATACTCTTATAATTTCCATAGCCCTCTTCATCCATTTTTTCATACGGAACAAATCTTAATGCCGCAGAGTTTATGCAATAGCGAAGGCCCTCAGGTCCAGGTCCATCATCAAATACATGCCCTAGGTGCGAATCAGCTTCAGAACTTCTGACTTCAATACGCAACATCCCATGGCTGTAATCCTTCTTCTCTTCAATTTCACCCTTTAGTATCGGCTTTGTAAAACTTGGCCATCCACAACCTGAATCAAATTTATCTAATGAACTAAATAAAGGAAATCCTGATACGATATCAACATAAATTCCTTTTTCTTTATGATTCCAGAACTCATTTCTAAATGCTGGTTCAGTTGCATCTTCCTGAGTAACAGCATACTGAATTGGTGTTAGTCTTTGCTTAAGCTCCTCTTGGCCCGTTTTCCAGTGTTCCTTTAAAAATTTTTGACGACCAGATCCTTTAAAGTAAAGCTGGTAACGAACCGGGTGCTTTTTATAATAATGCTGATGATATTCTTCTGCTTCATAAAATGGTTTTGCAGATAAAATTTCAGTCACAATTGGTTTCTTGAAAACGCCACTTTTCTCTAGTTTATCCTTCGAAGCTAAAGCTTGCTCTTTTTGATTTTCATTATGATAAAAAATTGCAGTTTTATATGAACTACCTCGATCATTAAATTGCCCACCTACATCTGTTGGGTCAATTTGTTGCCAAAATAAGTCCAATAATTTCTCATACGGATAGACTTCCGGATCAAATGTAATTTGAACAGCTTCATAATGACCTGTTAAATGAGTGCATACTTCTTCATATGTCGGGTTTTCTTTTTCCCCACCTGTATAGCCTGAAACAACTTTAATAATTCCGTCCTGTTGATCAAACGGTTTTACCATACACCAAAAACATCCACCAGCAAATGTAGCCAATTCTGTGCCCATACCTATACTCCTCCTAAAAATTGTCATTAATTATATTTACCATATCTAATAGCTGATATAAATATTTTTGCTTAAAAAAGCCTAATTGCTAACTTGAAAGAATTAAGATTTGTATGTAAACTTATACGATAATTACATAGGAGGAAATAAGATGTTAGAAGAATTTAAGAAGTTTGCTTTAAAAGGAAATGTACTTGATTTAGCAGTCGGGGTAATTATTGGTGGTGCTTTTGGTAAGATCGTATCTTCATTAGTTGGAGATATAATGATGCCAATTTTTGCACTTATCGTAGGAAAACGAAACTTTACTGCTTGGCATTATCATGAAATTAAATATGGCTCATTCATCCAAACAGTAGTCGACTTCCTAATCATCTCAATCTCAGTATTTTTCTTTGTTCGATTAATTAATAGACTTTCATTTAGAAAGAAAGAAGCAGAAGAAACAAAACCTGTTGTTCCTACTAAAGAAGAAGCTCTACTTATTGAAATACGTGATTTACTAAAAGAACAGGTTTCAAATCAAAAAGGTATAAGCTAAAAGCTTATACCTTTTGATTTTCCCGTAAAAAAATATAAAAAACCTCGTACTATACTAAATATAATACGAGGTTAATAAACTATTAGAATTTTCCATAGCCTAAGAAGTGAGAACGAACCCAGCTATTACTTAAGCTGATTACGCTGATCCCTTTACTTCCAGCATGAACCATTTTATTTCCACCAATATAAATACCCATATGTGAAGGACCATTAATATAAGTATTTTGTAAGAATACTAGGTCACCAGGTTGTGGAGAGCTGATTTTTGTAGCATTACTCCAATATGTTTTTACATTTCCACGAGAGATGCCATATCCATTATGTGAATATACATACCAGATGAAACCACTGCAATCAAAACCGCTTGGAGACGTTCCACCAAATACATAAGGTACACCTTGGAATTGTAAAGCATAGTCTACAAGTGAGTTTCCAGTTGCTGCTGGACCATCATTATTTGAACCTGAATCAGGTTTTGTATTTGAATTTGAACTAGAATTTGAATTCGACTTCGAATCAGTATTTGAACTAGATTTAGTAGTTGGAGTGCTAACGCTATCATCTTCATCATCATCGCTAGATAAAGCAGCTAGCTCAAGAGATTGTTGCTCTAGACGTTGAACTCTTTCATCTTCTTTTGCATTCTCTAGTTCTTTAACAGCTAACTTTAAGTTAGCTTCAGCAGTATTTAATGATTTTTGTTTATCAGCTTGTGATTTTGAAAGTTCACTTTGTTGAGCAACTAGATCTTCTTTTGCTGTTACTAAAGATTCTTTTTTCTCATCAACAAGTTGTTTTTCTTTTAATACTTCTGCTTGTTCAGACTTTTGTTCTTTAATAATATTTTCATCAGCATCAAAAAGTGTTGAAATTGAGTTTACACGATTAAAGAAATCTACGATTGAGTCTGAATTAAATAAAACGTCTGTTACTAGATTAACTTTTGGTTGCTTTTGCATTGCAACTAAACGATCCTCTAATAAATCGTTACGTTTTTGAATTCTGTCTTGTAAATATGTAATTCTCGCTTTTTTATCTTTAATAATTTCTTCTGTTTCAGAAATTTCTGCTTTTTTTGCTTCTATGTTTTGCTTAGTTGTTTTAATTTGTTGATCTATTTTCTCTATCTCGTTGCTTAATTCTTTAAATTGTGATTGGAACTTATCTACTTCAGCTTGCTTTTTCTCAACTTTGCTATCAGCTAATACTGAAGCATTTGGCGCTAATGATAATACTATTGTACTTGCCATCGCCAGCACTGCTAGTTTTTTTCTTAACATTTCAGCGTTTCTCCTCTCGCTAATCTACGTAAATATTTATACCATAGATTCCCGAAGAGAGTCGCAATTGTTACAATATTGTAATATAAATGATAAATATGTCTTTATATGTCGATAAATTATCATCTTTTATTAAAGAAAACGAAATAAAACACTTCTATATTAGATAGAAGTGTCAGTAACTGAGACAAATAACACAAAAACGTTATCTATCTACTAGAGTTTTCGATGTAAATTCTGTCATTTCGAACTAAGTCTTCATATGTTTCTCGACGAACTACTTCTCTTGAAACACCATCTTTAACAAATACTACTGCTGGACGACGGATACGGTTATAATTATTAGCCATTGAATAGCCATATGCACCAGTGCAAGATACAGCTAATACATCATTGTTTTGTACAACAGGTAAGTTACAATCCCAAATTAGCATATCGCCACTTTCACAGCATTTACCAGCAATCGATACAACTTCTTTATTCTCATCATTTGCTCGATTTGCAAGCATCGCTTCATATTTTGATCCGTATAGTGCAGGACGAATATTATCAGTCATTCCCCCGTCAACAGATACATATTTACGAATTGAAGGAAGAGTTTTTGTTGAACCAATCGTATAAAGTGTTGTTCCAGCTTCACCAACAATACTGCGTCCAGGCTCTAACCATAATTCTGGTAGTTTGTAGTCTAGCTCTTCACATTGTTGTTTAATAATAGTAGTAATTTTTTCTATATGTTTAGCAACAGCTAAAGGCTCATCTTCTGAAGTATAGCGAATACCAAAGCCTCCACCTACATTTAATATTTCAGCTGTAAAACCTAAATCGTTTTTAAGTCCATTTAAAAAGCTCATTAATACATTGATTGCATGAACAAATCCATCTGGTTCGAAAATTTGAGATCCTATATGCGAATGTACTCCTAATAACTTTAGGTTAGTTGAATTTAAAGAAACTTCCACTGCTTCATTAGCCTGACCAGACATAATATCGAATCCGAATTTAGAGTCTTCTTGGCCCGTCATTACATATTCATGTGTATGTGCTTCAACACCTGGCGTAACACGTAATAAGATTAATACTTCTTCATTACGTTGCTCAGCTAAGGCCTGTAATACTTCTAGCTCAAAGAAATTATCGACTACAAAACAACCGATTTTTGCATTTAAAGCTTCTTCAATTTCTTCAATTGTTTTGTTGTTTCCGTGAAAGTGAATTTTCTCAGCTGGATAACCTGCTTGCAAAGCTGTATATAACTCTCCACCAGAAACAACATCTAGACATAGACCTTCTCTTTCTATTAAGCGGGCTTGTTCAACACATAGAAACGCTTTACTCGCGTAAGCAACCTGATATTTCATTCCGGTTTCTCTTAAAGCTTCATGGAATTCCCTACATTTTGATTCAATTAATGCTTCGTCATAAATGTATAGAGGGGTACCGTATTTTTTTACTAAATCTACAGTATCACAACCTCCGATTTCTAAATGTCCATCATTATTAATTCGACTATTACCATGTAAATACATTCGTATTCTCCCTTCAAATCAAATGTAAGATCATTCTAAGAAGCTTCCTTCAATGTATTAGTGTATTAAAAAAGACACATGAAGGATATGTTCATGTGCCTATCGCTTTTTAAAAAGGACTTAGCCAATCACATCTCTTCAATAGCTCTTCACAAACACATGTGACAGTACTACATTTATTAAATGTAGTCCCAGAAATAAAATGTGTGGCAATTTATTTCTTCGGCATAGGATCCTTTCTCATTTTGTCATAAAACCCACAGTTCTCTAAAATGATACTCATATACAATGCAACCTCTACGAATAGACTGTTATTTTTTATATTAGTCTATGTATAACACAGTCTAAAAATAGATGTCAAACCATTTTTAAATTATTTGTCGATTTATATTCACTGGCACACACAGCTTTTGCTTCCCAAAAATAGTATTTATAATATAGAATATGTTTTATGCGAGAGAAAAGGTGATTCAAAAATGAAAAAACATTTCAATAAATATAAATTAAATCTAAAAAAAACAAACCACTAACAAATTGTTAGTGGTTTTTCTTTTTTGTTGCCTTATTACAAAACTCTTAACTTAAGTAGAAAAAATTGGACAGGGGTGAATAGATTGCATTCAAGCAAAATAGCAGTACTTTCAATATGTAGTAACACATTCATCGTTTTATTAAAATTAATTGTCGGGATATTTACTGGTTCCGTAGCAATTATCTCTGAAGCAATTCATTCTTTATTGGATTTAGTTGCTTCGGTCATTGCATTTTTCTCTGTAAGGATTTCAAACAGACCGCCCGATAAGGAACATCCTTATGGTCATGGTAAGTTTGAAAATATTTCAGGTACGGTCGAAACAATCTTAATATTTGTAGCTGGTATCTGGATCATTATTGAATCTGTTGAAAAGCTACTTCATCCTACCCCAATTAAAATGCCAATTATCGGTGTAGTCGTCATGTTAATTGGAGCTTTAATCAATTGGAGAGTAGGAAAAATCGTTCAAAAAGTAGGAAATGATACTCATTCTGTTGCAATGCAATCAAATGCTTTGCACTTATTAACAGACGTTTATTCATCACTCGGAGTTGCAGTAAGTTTAATTTTAGTAAGCCTCACTGGTTGGGGATTTCTCGATGCATTGATCGGAATTGGAATCGCAATTTATATCATGAAAGAATCAATCGAACTCGGGTATAAGTCGTTTACCCCCCTACTTGATACTGGGCTTTCTACAGATGAATTAAAACAAATCGAAAATGTATTATATTCTTTTAAATCCCAATTTATCGAATACCATGACTTACGCACGAGACGTTCGGGTGCTGAGGAGCATATAGATTTCCATTTAGTATTACCATCTCACATGAGCATTGAAGAAGCCCATTTACTATGTGATAAAATAGAAAACGAAATAAAAAAGGTTTTAGTAGATCCTAAAATATTAATTCATGTCGAACCAGAAAATGAAAGAATACAAAAACTTAATATTTTAAATGCAAGACCAAGAGAAGATCAGGAATTGCAAGGAGTCGGAAATTCATTTAAGGGATAAATGGAAATCAGTAAAAAAACCCCACAAGAATTTTATAACTTGTGGGGTTCATTCTATTTAAAGGACTTTTACTAAATAATGATTTCATCGGAAGGTTGCTCTGGGTCGTCCCCTTTTAATTTTTGAGCTCTCATCGTAACCATTGCATAGCCGATCGCCATAATTATGCCAAAAACATACCCACCAACTGTAAAGATAATTGTACGTGAGTAATATGCTTTTAATCCATAAGTATCAACCATCCACCATTGTGCAACAGCAAATACGATATCTTTAATAATCCATGCGACAAACAAGTACTGAAACACTTTAAATAGTGATGGATGTTTATATAATTTTTTACTTTCTTCACGATCTTGCCCCTGTATTGCAGCAATATCAATCATAAAATAATATGGTAATGGCTTTTTCAAAGCCATTAAAATTAAAAATACTACTACAACCCCAAAATGATAATACACATTGTACAAAATTAAGTTTTTCGCAGAACCTAATGCCATTAAATCAACGGCAGTACTAACAGTTAATGTTGAGATAATAAAAATACCAGTAACATTAAACTGTTTCGTATACCAAAAACGAAATAAGGTATATAAGATCCCTGGAACCGTCGGTAAGAGCATCGCCCAATAGTCACTAAAATAGTGTTGTAAAACTTTATATAAAACAAGCGGAAATACTAAATACAAAATTAGATCGTAAATAATTAAATTACTTTCTTTCTTCATTTATATAACCTCGTTTTTTTAGGCCATTTTCTTCATAATCTTTGCTATTTAATATTATTATTAATGTTACTAAAAAACAAATATCAATTAGAAAGAACCATATTTTATTTTAAATTACCACAATTTTCAAACTATCAAAATGACAAATTGTTAAACATGATTATAACAAAAAAATCTAAGAGCATAAACTCCTAGATTTAATGTGTGGACAAAAGTCGAAAAATAACTCTACTGGCTAAGTGATCTTTTTAATCCGTTTATTAATCCGGCATGAAGCCCTTCATGGAAAATGTTAAAGCTAATCATGTCTCGAATTGTCTTTATTTCAAAACTACCTAGTTTCATCTCTTTTGAAATGATTTCATCTAAACGACCTTCATATGTAGAAATTACTTGTTCAACTTGCTGTTCTAATAAAGTAACAATTTCCTCATATGATGGTGGCTCCGCTTGCCAGTCACCTGGTTTAGTCCCACCCTTGAAAAAATCAATGAATTCCTTTGAAAGTTTCCCAGCATCACCAGTGTTAGCATAAAGTAATTGCTCATATGCCCCTAGCACATGACCTGCATTCCAAAGAATATTATTATTGAATCCTGCCGGTATTACATCTACAGCTTCTTTTGAAACAGAACCAAGAACTTTCAATGTATAAACCCTTGTAAACCTAAGTTGTTCAAAAATAGCATCTGCCATCTTAATCCCTCCATATAATGTTATTACGAATATTATCGTATCACGAATGAAGGATATTTTTCTAAAAAAGATGTCATATCGTTAGACGTAGATAAACGTTTAAACGAAATTTCAGAAACAAAAAAGGAGCCTCAAACCATGAGCCTCCCTCCAACCTTAATCCTATCAATTCTTTAAAATAAAACCATCGATCCTGGACCAGTGAGCAATAATCCTACTGCAGCTGCAATAATTAATAGATTAAACTCAAATCCGTTCGAACTATTCCAGAATCCGTTCTTTATATGAACCTTTATTACTGCTACTGCCATCACTACTATTATCAACCATGCGCCTATTTCTGTATATACACCAGCCGCTACAAAGAATCCACCTACGATTTCTGCCGCTCCTGTTATAAAAGCAAAAAATGCACCAGGTTTGATTCCAATCGACTCTAACCATTGTCCAGTTCCCTTAATACCGTAACCACCAAACCAACCAAATACTTTCTGCACCCCATGACCTAATAAAATAATACCTAAAACAAGTCTAATGACTAATAGGCCTTCATCAAGCATATCTCCACCTCAATTCTCTTCAATTTGAGATATTTAGTGCATAATTATTTTTATTCATTTTTTGACATGTTTATGACCTTTATTATTAATTTTTAAAAATGAATCAGTTTTCTTGTATTTGAGGAATAGAATACTATAACAGAAGATTTTCTAACTTAAAGGAGAGCATAAATCATGAAAAAAGTCGTTCCACTAACCGTAATCGGCTTTTGGATTTTAATGCTACTACTCGCTATTCGATATCATTTATTTCATTTATCATTGCAAGATATAAAACATTTTATTGCTAATTCTTCCATCAATCCGATGCTATTATTTGTCGCTATTTTCTGTGCAAGAATCTTTCTATTCATTCCTAGCTCTGTATTAATTGTAGTAGGTAGCTTGTTTTTTCACCCGTTTGAAACCATTCTCTTATCATTAATCGGAATGGCTATCACAGAAACAATTATTTACTTATTAAGTAGAAGTATTTTAAGTGATTCGATTCAGCAATTCATGGAGAATAAATATCCCTCCCTATTTGAAGAGATTATTTCGAACCGAAAGAGATACTTATTCTTAACAGTTGCAACTCCACTAGCTCCAACAGATGGTGCATGCTTTATAGCTGCCTCCACCAATATGAAATACTTGTCCTATATCGCAATTGTGTTTGCTGGTAATATTCCGATTGCAGTTCTTTATACCTTATACGGAAACTTCTTGCTTGGCTCGCCATGGATTACAATCTGTATTACTGCTACAATCTTAGTCGGATTTTTCATTTACATTTCTTTAAAAAAGAGACAAAAAAAGGATACGCATTTCTCAGCCTAAACTTTTTTAAATTATGTATTTTAAAAAATTGTTAATAAATAAATCGGTTTTTATATATAAATTAAACTATACTAAGATTAATTAAAACTTTTTAAGAAACCGAGGTAAAAAGATGGAAACAAATAAGATTTTGTCCTCATTATGTTATTTTAGCGTATTCTTCGCACCTTTTTTATTCCCTATAATTGTTTATTTCGTAGCAAAGGATCAACAACTAAAATCGCATTCTAAACGAGCATTTTTTTCACATATACTCCCATTTCTAACAATTATTATTTTAGCGATTATTTCCCTTTTCACTTTTAATACTTTTGGTGACGGTGCAGGTTTTGCTCTTATAGGTGGATTTGTATTAGCATTCATTGTTAATTTAATTGTCTTTATATGGAATATTGTTCAAGGTATTAAAGTATTGATGTAAATTCGTCATTATTTCTCAGGAAATTTTCAATTTCGACAAACGAAAGTTTAAACTTTCTTAATAAGTAAAAAGGCAATGTAATGTTAAAGCATTACATTGCCTTTTTTTATTATTCACTTTGTGTTGCATAAGCTTCTTTTGAATTAGTTCGTTTAATTGATTTCTTAATCATAATTGATAAAGATAAGATGCAGGCAATTAAAATGGAGCTAGTTAAAGCTATTTGCGATGTTGTTAAAGAGAAAAATTTAGCCAAATAGACAGAGTATGATAGTAGAGATGATGTAATTAATTTTGAAATCGAAGCAATTAATAGAAACTTTTTGAAAGATACTTTACTAATTCCTGCCCCGACACAAATAATTTCATCTGGTAGAATCGGAATGATAAACATTAAAGTTAAAATAATTGTTTCATTTTTTTTGACATATTCCTGATATTTTTTTAACTGTCTTTCTTTAACAAACTTTGAAACTAATTTAAGTCCGCCTATTCTTGCTACAAAATACATTATGACAATACCTAAAGTTGAACCTAAAAATCCAATTAACGCTCCTGAAAACGATCCAATTACAGCACTACCCGCAGGTATAGTAAGTGCTTCTGGTAAAGGTAAAAAAATCGGTTGAAATAAACAGATTAAGAAAAATAATAATTTTGCAGTTGAAATATGATTGGTTAATATTCGCTCAACTCCGTACTTATCTACGAATACTAGAAATTGACTAGCATAAAATAGAATTCCAACTACTGATATACAAAGTAGTAAACTAATTAACGCTATTTTTGTAAACTTTAAAAACTTTTTATGATTCGATACAACTAGATAGAAATCTAGTAGCAGTATTCCCATGATTGCAAAAATAAATGATATTTTATAAATCGTTACGACAGTAGGTAAACTAGTGACTAATATTAAGATCGATATTGTAGCTAATACGATGTGTAACGTAAGTTCTTTCATCGTATTAAACTGTTTATTCTCTTTCTTCAAAGTAATCAACTCCTCTACTACAGCTTGACCGTTCTCCAATATTTATCGCTACTATGTTTATAGTAACGAAACGATCTATAATTTGAAACGAACTTAAGTATTAAACTTACTAAGTCTTAAGTCTTACGGTGAGGAAGTTTTGTAAATGAAATTGTTATATTCGAATATTCGACTTTTAATACAAAATGCCTCTATGATTTAGATCGAGTTTATTAATTTTTTTAAAAGATTTGA
Organism: Bacillus sp. AFS053548; assembly: GCF_002575105.1. Classification (NCBI taxonomy): domain Bacteria; kingdom Bacillati; phylum Bacillota; class Bacilli; order Caryophanales; family Bacillaceae; genus Bacillus; species Bacillus sp. AFS053548. The sequence goes on from NZ_NUHI01000084.1 coordinate 35,074, forward strand.
TGGGCATAGGCTCCACATTCGATTAGAAATAAAAACGACTGTCAAAGATTTGACAGTCGTTTACTTTTATTTTTTAATTAAAAATCAAAATTGTCAGGGTCTGGACCTACGCGGTGGTTTTGGTTTAGAGAGTTGATTTGGTTCATATCTTCTTCTGTTAGTTCAAAATCAAAAATATTTGCGTTTTCTTGAATGCGGTGTTCTTTGATTGATTTTGGTATGATCACTACACCATTTTGTAAATGCCAACGTAAAACTACTTGAGCAATTGATTTATTATGTTTGTTTGCTATTTGTAATAATGTTTCATTTTCAAACAGCTGTCCTTGCATTAATGGTGCCCATGCTTCTACTTGAATTGAATTTTCTTTTAAAAATTCTCTTAGTTCAACTTGACTTAACATAGGGTGTAACTCAACTTGATTGATCATAGGCATTATTTCAGCATTTGCCATTACTTCTTTCAAGTGATGAATTTGGAAGTTACTCATTCCAATTGCTTTTACTTTACCAGTTTTGTATAGTGTTTCAAGTGCTTTCCATGATTCAACATATTTACCTTCTACTGGCCAGTGGATTAAGTATAGATCTAAATAATCCAGACCTAGTTTCTTCAAACTTAATTCGAAAGCATCGATAGTTGATTGGTAGCCTAAATCAGCATTCCATACCTTTGATGTAATAAATAAGTCTTCACGTTTAAGACCATTTTCTTCAAGAGCTTCTCTAATTCCTTGCCCTACACCTTCTTCGTTTTGATAAATCGCTGCAGTATCGATACTACGGTATCCATTTCGTATAGCAGCTTTTACAGAATCAATTACGACTTGTCCGTCTTCTACTTGGAAAACTCCTAACCCTATTACTGGCATTTCTAAACCATTATTTAATTTAACTAAATTATTCATTTTTTATTTCTCCTTTAATTTATATTATATTTTAAAATTTACTTTTTCTTTTCTAAAGAAGCACTCCAGATGCTCAACAGGACTGCTCCTAATACCATGATTCCACCAATCCACGGTGTATGGATTAAGCCGATTGTATCTACGACTAAACCGCCAATAAATGCTCCAATTGCAATGCCTACGTTAAAAGCTGCTATATTTAGCGCTGATGCAATATCTACAGCAGATGGAACATACTTCTCAGCTAATTTCACAACATAAATTTGTAGACCAGGTACATTCATAAAAGCAAGTAAGCCTAAGAAGAAAATTGTTACAATCCCTACTATTTTAAACGGTGCTGTAAAAGATAGAATGATGAGAACAATTGCTTGAACAGCAAACATCCACGTTAGTGCTTTTAAAGGATTTTTATTTGCCGCTTTTCCACCAATCGTATTACCAAGTGCTACTGCAATTCCATAGACAAGTAAGATAATACTTACAGAGTTTGGAGCAAAGCCGGTAATTTTTTCAAGGATTGCTGACAAGTATGTGAATGCTACAAACGTACCTCCATATCCTAATGCTGTAATAGCAAAAGCCAAAAGTAATGGTCCATTTTTTAAAACTTTCAGGTTATCACTTAATTTTGAAGCTGGCGGTTGTTTAATTGATTTCGGAACTAATATTGCAATTGCAATGATTGCAATAACACCTAATAATGCTACAGCTCCAAATGTTGATCTCCATCCAAAATGCTGGCCAATAAATGTGCCTAATGGAACACCTGTTACAGTCGCAACAGTCAAGCCTGTAAACATAAATGCAATCGCACTTGCACGTTTGTTTTCAGGAACTACATCCGCAGCAATTGTTGAACCGATTGAAAAGAACACCCCATGAGAAAATGAAGTAATAATTCGCGCAACTAACAATAGGCCAAAACTTGTCGAAAAGGCAGCAACACTATTACCTACTATAAAAATAATCATTAAAAACATTAATAACGATTTTCGACCAATCTTATTTGTTAATGCAGTTAAAATCGGTGCTCCAAAAGCAACACCCATCGCATATCCAGAAATTAATAATCCCGCTAATGTAATTGAAATTTTCAAATCACCAGCTAGAGTTGATAATAAACCAACGGGAACAAATTCGGTTGTTCCAATCCCAAATGCACTAATAGCAAGAGCCATTAACGCAGGAGTGCCACTTTTTTTCTCTTGTATTTTAATCGAAGCAGCTGTCGAACTCATATAACTCCTCCTTGTGTTATAGTTATTTTTATTATTAGTTTGAATACAAAGAGACATGGCGCCTGAATAAAGTCTCTTCGTCATTCAAAACATAAATGAAATGAAATAGTAAAAGATTAACGTCCTCATCTATACACTTACATTTAATAAATCTTTGCTAATCAATTAACTATTGTCATTATGCGCGATAGGATTGATTAAAAGAAGTATGTACTTTGAAGTGATATAGTTACTTTTTAGTAACATTTAAGCGAATAAAGGTTTAAAACAGAGAAAAATTTACAAAAAAGTTTTTACCGAACTAGAAACTACACAGTTTGCGAAGAGAATGTTATGATATTTGAATCATTAAAAATATGTTTCGTAGGTTTTGATAAAAATGAATGAGGGAGAGGAGAAAATGAAAAAATACAATATTCCAGTTGAAGCTTCATTAGATGTAATCGGTGGTAAATGGAAGGTTGTGATTCTTTGTCATTTGACAAAAGGCACAAAAAGAACTTCTCAATTAAAAAAATTAATGCCAAACATTACTCAAAAAATGTTAACTCAGCAGCTAAAGGAATTGCAGGAAGACAATATCGTTCACCGAAAAGTATTTAATCAAGTTCCGCCAAAAGTGGAATATTCCTTAACGGCTTACGGATGGTCATTAAAAGAAGTATTAGACTTACTATGTTCTTGGGGAGAAAATCATATAGAAACAATGTATCCTGATAAAAATGACGTACTTCTTCCACCAGTTGAGGATGAAGTAACTCTATAAATAAAAAAACTCCTTTCTCAGAAAGGAGTTTTTTCAGAGTATTGAAATACAGAGCGGTCTATAGGGAAAACAAAATTTAGTTGTAATATTATTGATGTTAAATTTCATTTTTTTATAATTATTAAAATGTTATAGTGTTTTAACATTTTTAGTTTACCAACAAACTATACTAACTGTTTTTTCGGAAATATAAAATATTTAGTGCAAATTTTAGATATATAGTTTTAAATGATTAGTTTATAAGTTGATATTCAATCTCAATTGACTTACAAACTGATTAATATTCTGTTAAATTACAATAAGTAAAGGATATTAAATTAAGTTTTTATCGTAAATTTTTTTTGATGAATTAGTTGATTGGAATGGAGGGATGTTCGACTCCTATGGGANNCCATGGAAAGCGAGCATCCTGTAATGGAAATCAACATCACTCTACTCCTTTTACGAAAATTTGATAATTAATTGAGAAGATTGTTTTTAAGCAATCTATTTTAAATCTACTTTTATTTTTTGTGCTTTCGCAATTACTTTATGTTGATCATCTAATACATCACTTGTTGTTAGCTCGATCCATTTCAAGCTAGGAACAGTATGTTCGACTATAAATCCCATTGCGCCTTGTTTTGAACTATTAGGATTCATTTCCCCACCTAAATATTCAATATAGAAGTCATCTTTAAATTCCTTTACTTCATTATTACTTGTCATCAAATGGGCAACTGGACCAAAGTGTAATTGTTTATTCGAGTGATTAATGATTTCTACCTCAACCTTAACGAATCGAAAGCTTTCATAGCTTTCTGTATAATAATGAAAATAATCCATTAAAGAGTAGGTCGGTAAGTTATTGATCAGTTTAATCTGTTTAATTTTCATTTCGATCGGCCCAATTGAGTAAGTCTTATTTAATGTAGCTATGTCCTCTAAAGTAACTTCACCTTTCTCATCTTTCAGTGTTTGACCTTTAAGAAGTAAACTCGTATCATCTGCAACCTGTGGATTTGTCACATAGACATCGCCTAAAGACTTAGCCCTGCTTTTAGAGATTGTAGAGACATTTTTTATATTCTCTGCTGAAGCAGTTGTTTTCTCCTTCTGAACTAAGCTACATCCTGAAAGCATTAAAGAAAGTAAAATAAATGGAATCAATTTTTTCATATAAATCCCCTTTCATCCTTAAATCCCGTTAAATAAGGTCATTTAACGGGATCTTTTTTTTACTTATTTACCATTCTTTAAAATTCTAAAGATGTTTTTTGCTTGGTCAGTATTATCAATTTTCCCTGAAAATAATTGGCTGCCAGGGCCATACGCATAAACATTTACGTCTTCACCTGTGTGACCACCAGTAGTCCAACCAGTTACTGAACGGTTATCAAAAATTGCTTCGATTGCATTATCAATCTCTAACATATTTTTTGACTCCGCTGCTTTTTTAACAGATTGAAGTTCTTCAGGCTTCAATTCTAAGTTAATATTCGATTTTAATGTTTTTTCTACATCTGCGCCTTTACTAATTTGTTCAGCCATGAAATCAGGAGTACGTTTAGCTGCAGCAATCGGTGCGCCGTACCAATTGTAATCACCTTTTGCCCCAATAGAATAGCCACCTGTTGAGTGGTCTGCTGTTGCAACAACTAATGTATGCTTGTCCTTTTTAGCAAATGCAATTGCAGCTTTAAACGCTTTTTCAAAATCATCCATTTCACTCATTGCTGCAACGATATCGTTATCATGTCCGGCCCAATCAATTTGACTACCTTCTACCATTAAAAAGAAACCATCTTTATCTCTACTTAATTTATCAATAGCTGTATTTGTCATATCGCTTAATGATGGCATTGAATCATCACGATCGATCATCTTTGGCATTCCACCAGGAACAAATAAACCTAATACTTTATTGTTTTTATCATTTAACATTTGATTTTTATTCGTTACATAAGAGTATCCATCTTTTTTAAATTGCTTTGTTAAATCACGATCTTCTCGTACAAAATTACTTAATCCGCCACCAAGCATGACATCTATTTTATGTCCACCTTTAATTAGTTCATCATAATAATCATCGGCAATTGCATTCATATTTTTACGACTTACATCATGAGCTCCATAAGACGCTGGTGTAGCATGTGTAATTTCTGAAGTAGCTACAAGCCCTGTTGCTTTTCCTTTTTCCTTAGCTGCCTCTAGTACTGTTTTTACTCTTGACCCATCATTATCTACACCAATTGCTGCATTATAAGTTTTAACCCCCGCTGACATAGCTGTTGCCGCTGCAGCAGAGTCAGTAATATTTTGCATTGGATCCTCAGGATATGTCATTTGTTGACCTACTAAGTAATGATCAAATTCTGTTTGTTCTACTACATTTGTTTTTGGATTATCTTTTAAATAACGATAGGCAGTCGTGTATGATACACCCATTCCATCTCCAATTAAAAAGATTACATTTCTGATTTCATTCTTGTTTGTTTCCTTAGCTTGTACGGTTTGATTAGCAAAAGAGCCAATAAACGAACCAAATGCCATTGTTGAAAGCACTGCCACTGGAATTAACTTTTTCTTAAGTTTGTTTCTGAACATAAAAAAAACCCCCTAAAAAATTAAAATTTCATTATATTTCACCTCTTAATTTTAATGAAATTTTATTAATTTACTTTGGAGGTTCTGTAAATAGAGTATTAAGAATTGTTTTTAATATATTAATTTTCTTAAATTAAAACCAAACACTACTTTTCTTAAGATTAAAAATATAAACTGACTAGTTACATCTTCTTCACAAATACATCACATTTTTGAACTAAAATGTCTAATTGAATAGAGTGGTTAATTTAAATAAAATAATAATATTTCATAATTACAAGTTTTTACATTATATTAAATTAAGCACAAATTTTTACATAAGAAGGAGATTTATATGAAAAAAGGTTTATCAATCATTATTTTACTGTTATTTTTATTCCCAACTATGGCGAGTGCGCATACAAAGCTGGTTTCTTCTAATCCATCATATGGGCAAATCATCACTGAACCAATGAAACAAATTACGCTTGAATTTGAAGAGGCCCTTGAGCAATTAGGTACGATCAAATTATATAAAGCTGGGACTGCTACAGCTGTTACAAATGTGCAAGTTAAAGGTAATAAATTAATTGCTGATCTACCGAATGGTTTAGAAAATGGTGATTATAAGATTGAGTGGAAAGTAGTAAGTGAAGATGGTCATCCAGTAACAGGTCAAATTCCTTTCAAAGTACAAATAAAGCAAGCTGAAACTAAAACGACAACTGAAAATAAAACAAATGACAAAGCAGTTAAGGATCAAACGCCAACTAAAGAAAAACAAAAAGAGGCTACTCCTAAAAAAGAAAGATCTAAATATCTTATTCCATTAATTGCAATAGGGCTATTTGGAATCGCGTTAATGGTTGGTGGAGTTGTTCTTTGGAATAGAAAATGAGTTATATCGTTCCAACCACGGAGTTCATAACATATATTCTTTATTCGATATTAGCAGGAAAGTTTTTATTAGATTTTGTACCGTCAGATAAAAAACCAACAATGAGCATTTCGAAAGGTACTGTTTATTTGGTTATTGTCGGCATTTTATTCTTTTCACTATTTCCTGCTCTACGAATTATTACTTTTTTCCTAGATGATGTACATCTTAAAACAGCCATTTATTCGGTTTTCATAAAAACAGCTGTAGGTAATGCATGGATTTACTCGAGTATGTTTGCCATTATGCTTGTCATTAATATTTATAGCGATGGTAAAAAATTTTTTAATTTCTTTTGGTTATTCATGATGATTTTAAGTATCGGTTATGCTGGTCATATAACCTCTATGAACTTTTGGACGGGTTTTATCTTTCAAAGTAGTCATTTCCTAATGGTTTCTATTTGGAGTGGAATTCTATTTAATGTCACTTGGCTAGCTAAGGACATTGAAAACTATGGTAAATTCTTGAAATGGTTTACACCTTTAGCCATCATATGTGTTTTTATTATTTTTATTAGTGGTGTAGTCTTGATGCTAGAAGTCGTTAAACTAAAAGACTATACGAATGCTTGGTTACTACCTTATGGACAGATGTTAGTCTTGAAGCACATTAGCATCATTCCAGTATTGTTTTTTGCTTTTTTCAATAGTGTACTAATGAGAAAAGCCGCTGAAGGCCCTTCGAGTACTATTCGTAGTTGGTTAAAAGCAGAGTATATTACCATCATAATCGTGTTCTTTTTTACAGCTATAATGGGTACTAAATCTCCTCCGCATAATATTAATTTAACTTTGCAAAATGAGGATCCGTCTAAATGGATTGAATGGATTATGGGGATTGATATTACCTTGCCTATTAGAATAGCTTTTACTTTTACGGTAGAAGGTACGATGTTAATGAGTATGTCGATCATCTTCCTAGTATTATTAGTCATCAGCTTTATGAAAAAAACAAAAATAATACTACCAATTGCATTTAGTCTTTGCTTTGTCATTACGATGTATCTTGGTCTTATGTATAACGTATCAGTTCACTAAAAAAGATTGTACTATGTACAATCTTTTTTTGTCTCATATTCTTAACGTCCATGTCTCCATTTAGTTGGCTTTCCTGATGAAGGGCAATTAGGGAACTTTTGTCCTGCTTGTAATTCAATATGCTCCCCGTCTTTATCAGTATAATAACCTGAAATCTTTACTGTTTCACCTGTATCATGTGTATGTCCAATTCCTTGATTATCCATCGTAAACCTCCTTTTCACCTGAACTAGCATTACTATTTCCTTCAACCAAGTTAATTATTCGATTCCTTTATCTTTTTTTGATTTTTGCTTTATCTTTCTCGAATTTGTTTATCATGTACGATGTTTCTCCACTTTAAGTCCCCTCGCTCTAGACCATGAATTAAAATTTCTGCTGTACCCATGTTCGTTGCTAAAGGAATTGAGTAAACATCACATAAACGAATTAAAGCCAAAATATCTGGTTCATGCGGTTGTGCTGTAAGTGGATCGCGAAAGAAGATAACAATATCCATCAAATTCTTAGCTATTAAGGCACCGATTTCCTGGTCTCCCCCAAGCGGTCCAGAATTAAATCGATGTATTTTTAAATTTGTATTTTCCATTATTTTTGTTCCAGTTGTTCCTGTTGAATATAATTCATGTTTAGATAAAATAGATTCATATGCCATCGCAAAATTTACTAATTCTTTTTTCTTTTGATCGTGTGCAATGAAAGCAATTTTCAACGTCAACAATCCTCTCTTTTAGGAAAAATGGATTTCCAATTTCAGCAATTGTTCGTAAAAACAATAGGAAACGACTCCATTCAAATTTAACCTTTTATATTTTTTACTTCTTTGTATCAGTTATTCTACTCTTTGTGCATATGCCTTTTTACTATTCATATTAGAAGTTGGAATCCGAATAGTAAACGTACTTCCTTTTCCAACTTCACTATTTACTTGAATAGTTCCATTATGAATTTCCACGATCCATTTTGCAATCGCCAAGCCTAAACCATGGCTTCCAATTTGTCTAGATCTTGATTTATCAGATCGGTAAAAACGGTCAAATATTCGGGCATGGTCTTCCGGTTTAATGCCAATACCAGTATCTGTTACTTGGATACTTAGTTCATTTTCTTTATCCGAAAGCACTAACTGAACCTCTCCTCCAACAGGTGTATACTTAATTCCATTATCTATTAATATATATAAGAGCTGTGATAACTTTTCAGGGTCCCCTAGGGCGGTTACATTCTCTGGAGCAGTTAGGTTTAAATTGATTTGTTTTGATGCTGCTAACGGTTGTAGTGATAAAATCGCCTTTTCTGCAATGGAGCGAAATTCAAACTTCTCTAATTTAATTTCAACTTGATCCGAGTCTGAACGAGCTAAAGTTAATAATCCGCTGACTAAATTTGTCATCCTTTTTACTTCGTCTTTCATATTAAATAAAAGCTTTCGAGAAAAACCATCTTTCTCTGTATCGATCGTCATTTCCATTGCATCAATCGATGATAACAAAACGCTTAATGGTGTTCTTAATTCATGAGAAGCATCTGCAACAAATTCGCGCTGTCGGTTAAATGATTTAAAGATAGGGATCATCGCTTTTTTTGACATAAAAAAACTGATATATAGTGCAACTCCAGAAAATACAATTGTTAAGCCAACCAATATGATGACAACAAATTTAAATAAATGGTAAACATCCGAAATATCTTTTCCAACATAGATTGTACCGATGAAATTTCCTTTATAAAAAAGTGGTTTACCTGATACCATCAAACTAATCTCATTACGATTTGAAGGAACGTGTATTTCATGATCATGGAATTTTCTCATGTCCTTTTCAAACTCTTCATGTTCTATTTTAATTTTTACCTTACGGGTTTCATTTTCTTTAGGCATCCAACCTTTTATTTGCCCAAATAGCCTTGACCTTATTTGTGGGATATCCTCCTGTCCCATTATTAATTCGCCATTTGGATTAACTACATAATAAAAAAATTGATCGACACCTGCTAAAACTACTTCTTGGTTATCGTCCTGGAGGTTTCCTTGTTGATTTTGAATCATATAGTTTTCCATAATCTTTGCTTCTTGACTTGCCAATGATTCCACTGTACGTCTTTGATCATTCATTATGACTACATATAACACTGCAAAGACTATGATGATGAATATAATTAGAAAAAGCATAACAAGCCCGCTATATAATACTGTTAGGCGATTTTGCGTTCGCTTAAAAACATCTCTTCCTCCACGATTTCGAAAATCACGTAGAGAAGAAATAAGATTAGTTATCAAATTTATATCCTACCCCTCTAATGCTTTGTAGCAAATCTTGTTTACCAAGCAAATCTAGTTTCTTTCGAAGAAGTTTAACAGTGGCATCAATCGTTTTCATTGCAACATCTGAATCAAAACCCCATACCCGCTCCAAAATAATTTCACGAGGTAATACTTGCCCTTTATTTTGTATTAAAAAATCAACTAATTGAAATTCGCGAGGGCTTAATTGTATTTCAGTGTCTCCACCTCTAATTGATTGGCTTGTACAATTTAGAATCATATCACTAATAAGAATTTCTTCCTCTAATATAGGTGCATAATTGCGTCTAGAAAGTGCTCTTAATCGAGCTAGTAGCTCATCAATTTCAAAAGGTTTAACTAAATAATCATCAGCTCCTGAGTCCAGTCCTACAATGCGGTCCTCTAGGGCGTCTTTAGCTGTAAGGATTAGAATCGCTCCTGAATATCCTTCTTTGCGTAACCTACGACACACTTCTATTCCTGTTCCACCTGGCATCATCCAATCTAATATTATTACATCATAATGGGTGTTAGTAGCGTAATAGTAAGCTTCTTCTCCCTCTGTAACCCATTCCACTTTATAACCTGCTTTTTTCTTTAACATATAACTGATTAGCTCACCAAGTTTCAAATCATCTTCAGCTATTAGTATATTCATCATTAAAAATACTCCCTCGTTCTATATAAGTATCTCTATATTTTTCGGTTGTCTTCTTCATCTTTTCCATTTTCAATTCAATTATAAAATAAAAGGAAGCACCCGTTAATTAATACGGTGCTCCCCGATATTTCTTTTAGATCATGTCCTTACGCAGTTTCCACAGCATGCTGTTTTAGCTTTTGTAGCTCTTCTTCTATTTCTTCACTCATTACGTTATCTTTATATCCATTAGATAGGTTATTATGATATGCAAATTTATTCTGAGCTTCTACTTCTGCCTCCATCATAAGTATTCGATCTTCTGCACGCGAAATTCCATTTGCGATTGTTTCTGAATTAAATGAAACAGATGTTTGTTGAATTTGTTTAATTGATTTTGCAATATTTGCTCTAGAAACTAGTAACAGTCTCTTATGCAGATATTCATCATATTTACCTTTCAGTTCATCTAATTTTTCATAAAGTGACTGAGTTTGATTTTGAATTGTATTTAGCTGCTCTGTATATAGGCTTAGCTGTTTTTCATGAACAAGTTTTTCCTGTATTGCCAGTTTTGCAATGGCATCTTCTCCATTTTCAACTGCGAGCTTAGCTTGTCCGCTTCTTTTGTTTACCAGCCCTTCTGTCTCCAAAATCAATGCTTTTTGCTTATTCTCTAGATAGATTTGACGAGAGAGTGCTTCCTGACCTTTCAAAAGATCTTCTTCCATTTCTCTTATATATTGATTCAACATTGAGATTGGATCTTCTAAACCATCCAATGCCCCATTCACTTTAGCCAATGATATTGATTTCATTCTTTTAAAAATGCCCATTTTATTTATTCTCCTTTTTTGATAAGATATTTTTTTCCCATTTATCCAATAAATCTGCGTTTGTTCTGTTTATAGGTGTGCTAAAACTAGTTGTATTTAATGAAATTTGATTAACTTGGCTAGCTTGTCCTTTTTTAACTAACTTTTTAAAGATGAAAGTCACAACCGCAAATACGATTAAAAGGAATAATACTAAACCAATCCAAGAAAAATCATGAAAATGGTGTGGACCATGCATCATCTGATGTGATCTAAATTCGTTTCGACCGCCTCTATCCATGAACATTGAATGTTGATCAGCAAAACGTCTTTCATGAAAACCACCTAGTAATCTAAGAAAAAAATGTACCCCTAAAACAAAAACTGCTGTTATAGAGACCCATGTAAATATTCTCCTTACTCTTTTATTCATGTTATTTCCCTCCTCTCATTTCTTAATAAATTGAATTCTAATAGAGTATAGTGAAATTATGGTGAAAACGAAAAATTAGTTTTGTTCATAAAAAAAGGTAGGTAACAGATTTCCATCAGATTACCTATCTCTTTTTCTTTTTTCTTTTTTCGTAAATCTTATAAAAGGCTTCAATTAACTAATCCGGTCCCTTTAATTTTCACTTCAGACTTAATTTTAAAGGCTAGGTTAGTGTACTTTTTGTTCCATAATGATAAATTTCTATTTTCGCTATTCCTAGATAAGTATCTTAAACCAAAACCGATTGGATCAATGTCTTTTTCTTTTATTTTACTAAGTAAAGCTTTAGTCTCTGCATTAATTTTATCTTCCAATTGCTTATTTAGTTCTGATATGTCACTTTCTTTGATAGGATCCAAGCCATCAATCTTTTCTTCTATAACCGCTCTCACCTTAATCGTATAATTGGCGACTATATTTTTATTTTGATGTTTTAATTTGTAATTTGCCTTACCTTTTTCTAAATTCATTACATACATAACTTTCTTGTTTTTGACCTTTAAGCTTTCATCGTAGATTCCAGTCGTTATAAGTCGATAGGTTTCTGATTCACTTGGACTGAGCTCCATAATCATTTTACTCTTATCAAATAATGCTATCCGATCTACTAATAAATCTTTTTTATTTGATTCAATTATAGGCATGACAATATCTATACCGTCTTCTGTTTCTCTCCTATATGCGTCGAAAAGACAAACTTGATCTATGTACGGCGATTCAGTTCTACTAAAATCAAAATATGATTTTAAAACACCGCCTGAAACTTGTTCTTGTATCGGTTTAAAATTAAGCACTTCATATGCATTCGGTTTACCAACACTTAAATAAGACGTCATTTGAATATCTGGTCTTCTTACAAAAAACTCTAATAACGGCTGTATATTACTTTTGGCTAATTTTTCTCCAATCACAATTGTACTACTATGTCCATAAACCAATTCTTTATCAATCTGTGACTTCATTAAGTTAAGACCTTCTGAAATCGAGTCAGTATTTGCTGTGAGAATAAGAAACTCTGATTTCGGTCTTTTCGGGTCTCCATTAGGAATTGCTACTTTAATCATTACTTTATATTTTTTTCCAGGATTCTCAGATTGATCAATCCCAATAGATGTTACGAATGCTCTCTTATCAATATCTTTAAAAGTGCATCCAGATAATAGGAGAGTTGCACCAATCATAAAAAAACTAAGACTTAAGTAACGTGCCTTTTTTTTATTGACGCATACAATAACGAAATGATTAATAAGAAGTTTGAGATAGCATTTAAATTGAAAAACATAGTAAAATATTTTACTAAGTCTGTTTCTCTTATAAGAAGTTGAATAACTGTAGTTAAACAGATAAAGAAGGAAATTAATATCCATTTATAAGATCCTCCATAGCTTAAATTGAGTGTTTTAAAAAGCTCTAATGAGGTATGCCAGCTAAGTATAATATATATTAATGAAATAACGATTTGGCCAAACAGTAGAATGTAAATAACTCTCTCTACAATCAAATAGTCGAAATGCATACTATCAACCGTCGTTAACCAAACAAACACTTCTTTTCTAACACCCTTTAAACCTAAGTATCCAATTGGTATTAAATAATTACTGAAGATTATAAACATCCCAGATAGAAAGATCCAGAGAAGAAATCTTTTGGTTATAAAATTTAAATTTATTTTTTCATTAAAAATAATTAAATTAGAGAAGCCCGTAAAGACAAATAGGGCAGCAGTGAACGCACTGATTTTTGGTAGATGTTTAAAATAGTTAACGGATTGGTAAAGGGAATCGACTACAACAAAACGATCGGTCAAAAATCTTATTAGTACAAATAGAACAATTGGAATGTGAAGTATTACGAGTATTTCTGTAACGTATAATAATGATTCAGTTTTTAGTAAAATCGCAAAGATTATTACTAAGAGAAACACAATATAAGTTATTAAGATTGGGGTATTTGGATTGATAAAAATATTTACAACGTGAATTAACGCAATAATAAATAAAGCACCCGTCAAGTACCAAAAAATTAAGTAATAAATTATGTAGCATTTTCGACACCAGTCAGGAACTACATTCTTTATGATTTGATTAATATTTTGTTCAGGAAATTTACTAAATAACTTTTGTAAAATATAAATAAAAAAGCCACCTACTATAATGGCCAAACCAATACTTGTAATACTTCCGTCTAAACTATTCCTATACAATATTTGTGGCCCAAATGCAGTTATGCTAATAACCGTATTTAAATAAAATAGGTATGTAATATATCTTTTCCCTAGCAAAAAATACACCCCATTATTTAATTTTTATTAAAAAGTGTTAAATAAGGTTTTCCTAAGCTTCTTAAATTACATAAATGACAAAGAATAGCTAGTGTACCTACTATAACTCCGATCATCCCAAACAATGAGGCAAATAGTATAATCGGATATCGAACAATTCTAATTGCTTGATGCATCGCATTAATTGGAATACTAAATAAAGAGATGGCAACTAATGAGACAACGATAATCATGATGTCTGCTACTAGACCTGCCTGTGATGCAGTTTGCCCTAAAATTAATCCCCCTACAGTAGTAGCTGTAGAACTAATTGATTTAGGTAGTCTCAAACTTGCTTCTATTAAAAATTCTGCCATTAACATGAGAAAAAGAATTTCAATATAAGAAGGAAACGGAACTGACATTCTACTTCCAGCAACGAGTAAGGCAAATTGGACTTGTAAAACTTCTGGAGAATAGGAAATAACTGCGACATAAATAGCCGGTAAAAACACAGTAATCATTAAAGCTATATAACGGATTGAAATAAAAAACTTCGATACTACCGTTAGTTCCACTGTATCATCCATCGATTTAAAGAAGTCCGAGAAAGTCGCAGGTCCAATTAGCGCCCATGGCGTTCCCTCAACAAGTAAAATTATTTTACCAGTCGATAGATTAAATACGACTCGATCTGGCCGCTCTGTAGTTAGAAAAAGGGGAAATAAACTCCACTTATTATTCATTAATAATTTTTGAAGTTGACCACAGGATTGCAATACATCAATATTTATCCCTTTAACTTTTTCTATGAGATGTTTGTATACACTACTATCTATTAAGTTCTCATCATATAACACAAGCACTTTTGTTTTTGATAGATTTCCTACAATGTAGTTTTCAACCTTTAAAGTACTCTTTCTATATCGATTACGAATTAAGTTTAAAGATACAACAATTTTTTCATTTAATCCGTCCTTTGGTCCTTGTAACACATTTTCTTCGGTCGACACTCCGACAGAACTTGCACTAAATTCGCTAAGCGTAATTGAATAGTTTATTTCATCTAAATTTATAATAATATTTCCGTTTAGAATCTTTTCAACCATGACTGATTCTTCTGAAACAATCTCCCAATCATCTAATGTTTTAAGGTAGTTTTTATATATAACAAATGATTCATATTCATAAAAAGGTGTAATAAGTAGTTCAGTAATTTTATTCCCATCACATACTGAATTTAAATAGAAAAGAGTGATCGTTTTATTATATTTTTTTAGGCTACGTTTTTGAAAATCAATATTATTTTGAATTGATTTAAACTTCATATACATCACCTCTTTACTAATTTGTACGAATATCATGTGGATATTCGTAAATATTGGTAATAAGTAAAACTATGTATGGAAATTAAATTAATAATTATCATCACTAGGTCCGATAATGGAATTATGATTTTCATCTAAAAGTTAGGTTTTAGCTGAGAGATGGTGCGATTTCGGAAGCAACAAAAAAGAGGCTGCTGAAAATTTAGATTTCAACTTAGCCTCTCTTTTATTAAAGTTCAACCTGATTTGGTTTCCTTATTACAACACGCTCATCAACTTCACTAACATGAAAGTCATCTTTTGTTGGAATGAAGTTTTCATCGTAAATTTTATCAACATTTTTCACTCCTGCTAGTATTAAATTCGAATTATCCCATATTCTTAAGATGGATTGATTGATCTAAGTTTATTCTTAGTTTTGTTAAATTTTTGCTTTTATAAAACTTCAGAAGTTTAGCTTATATGTGTTATCATGTTCAAAATAAAAAAAGGACTAATGGTCATAACCACTAGTCCCCTGTATTTTAAATTTAAAGTTATTTAATTGGTTTTCTTATTACAACACGCTCATCAACTTCACTAACGTGAAAATCGTCTTTTGTAGGGATGATATTTTCATCGTTAAATTTGGTCATCATTTTACACTCCCTGCTCAGTTTTTATTTTCAAATCTGTTTTTTAATAAACTTTAAGATTACTAATTTGATTATTCAACAGTAACTGATTTTGCAAGATTACGTGGTTTATCAACATCACAACCACGATGTAAAGCAGCATAGTAAGAAATTAATTGTAATGGTACAACTGAAAGGATTGGAGATAATTCTTCTTGTACTTTTGGTAAAATGAAGCGATCGCCTTCCATATTTAATCCTTCCATAGAAATGATACAAGGGTTAGCACCACGAGCAACAACCTCTTTTACATTTCCACGAATGTTTAAGTTTACTGATTCTTGTGTTGCTAATGCGAAGATTGGAGTCCCTTCTTCGATTAAAGCAATTGTACCGTGTTTTAACTCTCCACCAGCAAATCCTTCTGCTTGGATGTAAGAAATTTCTTTTAGTTTTAATGCGCCTTCTAAGCAAACGAAGTAATCTACGTTACGACCGATGAAGAATGCATTACGAGTTGTAGCTAAATATTCTGTAGCAATTTTTTCAAACTCTTCTTTTTGGTTTGTAATTGATTCCATTGCATTTGCTACAATTCCAAGTTCTTTAACTAGGTTAAAGTTAACTGTTTTTCCTTTTTCTTTTGCAAGAGCATTTGCAACAATTGCAAGTACTGCTAATTGTGCAGTGTAAGCTTTCGTTGATGCAACAGCGATTTCAGGACCTGCATGTAAAGGAAGAGTAAAATCAGCCTCACGTGATAATGTTGATCCTGGAACGTTTGTAAGTGTAATTGCTTTATGACCTAATTTATTTGTTTGTACTAGACATGCTCTGCTATCAGCAGTTTCACCGCTTTGTGAAATATAAATGAATAATGGTTTTTCTGAAAGCAGTGGCATATTGTAAGAGAATTCACTTGCAACATGTACTTCTACAGGTACTCCCGCCATTTTTTCAATAAATTGTTTTCCAACAAGACCAGCATGATAACTAGTTCCACAAGCAACAATATATAATCTGTCAGCTTCTGCTAAAGCCGCTTTAATTTCTGAGTCGATTACAAGCTCGCCATTTTTATCTTGGTACTTTTGGATAATATTACGGATTACTAAAGGTTGCTCATCTGTTTCTTTTAACATGAAATGAGGATAAGTTCCTTTTTCGATATCGCTAGCATCAATTTCTGCAGTATATGGAGAACGTTCTTTAACATTTCCGTTAAGATCCATTAATTGAACACGATCTTTAGTAACTAAAATAACCTCTTTATCCATTAATTCAATAAATTGATCAGTAATTTGTAGCATTGCCATCGCATCAGATGCAATAACATTAAACTCTTCACCAACACCAACTAGTAATGGGCTTTTGTTTTTTGCTACATAAATTACATCATCGTTTTGTTTATCTAATAATGCAATTGCATATGAACCTTTAAGAAGCTTAAGTGTTTCTCTAAAAGCATCAAGCACAGATAAACCTTTTTTAATATGCAGTTCAACTAACTGAACAATTACTTCAGTATCTGTATCACTTGTAAATTCAATATCATTTAAATAATCGTTTTTTAATTGTACATCGTTCTCGATAACGCCATTATGAACAAGTGTAAAACGTTCAGTAGAGCTTTGGTGAGGATGCGCATTACGTTTACTTGGAGCACCATGTGTTGCCCATCTTGTATGACCAATTCCAACGCTTCCGTCTGTCTTTGTAGGGATTGATTTACGTAATACTGCAATTCTACCTTTTTCTTTATAAACTTCTACACCATTGTCAGTTAAAAGAGAAATCCCAGCAGAATCGTAACCACGATACTCTAATTTCTCTAAACCTTTTAATAAAATTTCTTTCGCATTATCATTTCCAATATATCCAACGATTCCACACATAGTTACTATTGCTTAGTAAGTCCTAAAACAAGACATACAAAATGTATAGGAATGGAACGCTGTTTTCCTAACCGTTTAACTATTTAATTTTCTATTCCCTCGTCATGTTTAATAATGGTAGAGGACTTACAAGCAATATCCACCTACCTTTCATATTCCGCTCATTAGCGAGTTCATTTTTTTGTTTTAAACGGTGTATCAGATTATTTACGTTTGTGCATACAGTCACCCATATGTTTTACATAAATAATTTCGGTTGTGATACAGCAACCGGGAGTCATCCGCCGAAACTTCGATAAAACTCCACCTCGTCAACTACACATTCACGTCTAGTGTAGTTCTGGCGCTTTTTTAATACTTTATTATTTCTATACTCCTTCCCTGTTAGGAAAACAATAAAACAACTATACTATACTGTATTTAAAATGGTCAACAAAAATATGTTGAAAAAAGTTATAGAATAGCTGTATATAACAAAAATATGCATAGACTTACACAAAAGTGCTCATCAAATGCATATTTTTTTAATTTATATTATTCTCCAACTTCTTCTTTTACAACAGCAACAATACGTTCTACATATTGTTTACATTCTGCCTCAGAAGGAGCCTCAGCCATAACACGAATAAGTGGCTCAGTACCAGAAGGACGAACTAAAATACGACCATTGCCGTTCATTTCTTCTTCTACCTCTGAAATGATTGCTTTAATACGTTCGTTATTAAGTGCTTCATTTTTATCTGTAACACGCACATTAATTAATAATTGTGGATACTTTTTCATTTCTCCAGCTAATTGTGATAAAGTTTTACCTGTTTCTTTCACAATACTTACGAGCTGAATCGCACTTAACATACCATCACCAGTCGTAATATGATCTAAAAAGATGATGTGTCCAGATTGCTCACCGCCAAGATTGAAACCATTCTTTCTCATTTCTTCCATTACATAACGGTCTCCAACACCTGTAACTGCACTTTTCATCCCATTCGTTTCTACTGCTTTGTAGAATCCTAAGTTACTCATAATAGTTGATACGATTGTGTTTTGTTTTAGACGACCTTTTTCATTTAAATATTTTGCACAAATATACATTATTTGGTCACCATCAACGATTTCACCATTTTCATCGATTGCAATTAGACGATCTCCATCTCCATCGAATGATAAACCGATGTCAGCACCTTTTTCCTTTACAAGAGCTGCTAAAGCTTCAGGGTGTGTAGAACCTACACCATCGTTTATATTAAATCCATTAGGATTCGTTCCCATTGTAACAATATCTGCTTCTAAATCTGCGAATAAATATGGCGCTAATGAAGAAGTGGCACCGTGTGCACAATCTAGAGCAACTAATAGGCCTGAGAAATCTTCATCAATTGTGTTTTTAAGGAATTGTAGGTATTTTTGACCACCTTCAAAATAATCACTAACTTGGCATAAATCATTTCCAGTTGGTCTTGGTAGACGATCAACTTCTGCATCCATTAGTTCTTCAATTTCATCCTCTTGCTCATCCAATAATTTAAAACCGTCTGGACCAAAAAACTTAATTCCATTATCTGCAACAGGATTATGCGAAGCTGAAATCATAACACCCGCTTGTGCTCCAAGTGCTTTTGTTAAATAGGCAACACCTGGAGTAGAAATAACACCTAATCTCATAACTTCAGCACCAATTGATAATAAACCTGCAACTAGTGCTCCTTCAAGCATATGTCCTGATACACGTGTGTCACGCCCAACAATAATTTTAGGTTTGACATTGTTTTTAGTTAATACATAACCGCCACAGCGTCCAATTTTATATGCTAATTCAGGAGTTAACTCTTTATTTGCAACTCCTCGTACACCATCAGTACCAAAATATTTACCCATTTTAACTCTCCTTCTAATTCGATGACTGTCCTACATCGCCTGAATTCTCATTCTCATTTTCATCAGTTTGAGCAGATTTTTTATCAGTAATTTCAATCGTTATTGTATCAAACTCTAAACTATATATAACTCCTTTTGGACCGGTAATAGTAAGCGCTACATCTCTAGTTCCTGGATCTAGTCCATTTACTTTTGCTGTAATATTTAAATCGCTTGGATTAATCGCATCCAAGTCTTCCTTAAATCCCTTGGCAGTAACTACCACTTTTCCTAAAGGAGGCTTAGTAAACTTATATTCAAATTGATTATTTTCACCCACTAAATTAATAGGGATATTACTAAATTTCTTTTCCGTTTCTTCATCAAAATTAACGTCTACATTAATCGTGCTTGAGTCAACTCTAAATGCTCCATTTGGAGTAGGTACATTAACTTCATATGAACCACTTTGAACAAATGAAGATATGTCAACTGGCACTTCTATAGGTCCGTTAAACTTGTCCAACCAATCTTTAGACGCATAAATTCTTACTGCACCAACTTTACTAGCAAGACTACTTAGTTTTAAACCTTCCTTAAGTGTTCCTGTTTGCACTAACTTAATCGGGAAGCTAGCACTTTCAGAAACAATAGGAACAGTTACTTCAACTTTTCTTGGACTTGTAGTGAACGGAAGTTGAACACCTTTTTTATTGTATAATCTAACAGGTAACACCTGACTAAATGTCTGATTCGCATCAGTAACATCCACACCAACACTTGCATATGCCACTTGTGAGACTTCATCTCTTGATCCTACTATTGTAACTAAACCAGGTTTAACAATTGCATTTTCTGCCTTATATCCATGTTTAATTCTTTTTTCATTTAGATAAACAACTTTAACTGAAACTGCTTTTTCTATTTTTTCATTAATTGTTACTCTAACTGTTCTTGGTTTAATAGTTGCCTTTATTTTATCTGAAATATTTCTAATTTTTAAAGGAACTTCATATGTACCTAAAGCATAAGAGGTTAGATCCAAATATACTTCAAAATCCTTCTTCATTTCAGCAGTTTTTACAATACTATTAGGTCCATCCAATTGCACTGAAACATTCTTTGGAATTCCAGTTACAATTAGATTGCGCTGATCGTAAATGGGTGTTACTGGTGCATCTCGCACTAATTCTTTATTATTAACAAACGGTATGTCTCCTAATCCCGATGTACTCGATTGTGGAACTAGATTGACAGACATAAAAAGTAATAATGTTACTAATAAAGCGATTCCTCTTAATATCCAACGGTTATCCATAAAATTATCCATTACGTTTCACCTTCCAATTCCATTTAGATGTAGTGGACTCTTCTGGTGATTTTAGTTCGGTATTTAATAAATTTATAAGCTCGTCTTTTGATAATTCTCTGTATAGATTACCATTCCTTGCTACTGAAACTGCACCTGTTTCCTCGGACACTACAATCGTAATACTGTCAGTAACTTCACTGATACCGACTGCAGCTCGATGTCTCGTTCCTAATTCCTTTGAAATAAATGCACTCTCAGACAAAGGTAAATAACAGGCTGCTGCTGTTATCTTTTCACCTTGTATAATTACCGCTCCGTCATGTAGTGGTGTATTTGGTATAAAGATATTAATCAATAATTCTGATGATAAATTAGCATTCATTCGAATACCGGACTCTATATAGTCACCCATACCTGTTTGTCTCTCAAATGAAATAAGTGCACCTATTCTTCGTTTAGCCATATATTCAGTGGCTTTTGCAATGTTCTCAACAATATCATTTCGGTCATTAATCCCATTACCTGTCGTTCTAGAGAAGAAACGGCCACGTCCAAGCTGCTCTAGTGCTCTCCTTAATTCTGGTTGAAAGATGATAATAACCGCCAAGAAACCCCATGTTAATGCTTGATCCATTAAAAATTGTAAAGTATGCAGGCCAAATAGGCTGCTTAATACTTTTACGACAATAATGATTGTAACACCCTTTAAGAGTTGGACAGCTTTTGTCCCTTGAATAATGATAATCAATCTATATATAACAAACCAAACGATTAGGATATCTAATCCATTCTGTAAATACTGTAAAAAATTTATATGTAAAGAAGGCATCTTTTACCCTCCAAATTCTATAGAATAAAACTGTATCTTGAGTATTATACCATATTTTTGCAATACACAAAATTTGTGAGTTATTAATTATATTAACAATACTTTAACGACTATTTTAGTTATATTAAACAAAGTTACAGAGTTATATATATTGGTTCTCTAAATTCGTAGAAGAATAACCAACAAATCATTCTTTTTGAAGGACAGTTCCCCAACGTTTTTTGATAAAAACAAAAAAGCTAGCGAATGCTAGCTTTTTGTTTTTGAAATAATTATAGTAACTTCTCACCTAATAATGAACCTATTAATGCAACTGCTACGATTGCCGTTCTATTTCTTTCGTCTAAAATTGGATTAACTTCTACGAATTCAATTGAAGTAATAATATCAGCATCAGATAACATTTCCATTGCTAAGTGCCCTTCTCTATAAGTGATACCTCCAGGAACTGGTGTACCAACTCCAGGAACGTGAATTGGATCTAGACCATCAAGATCTAATGATAAGTGTACACCGTCACACCCTTTTAAGTGGTCAATGCTTTCTTCCATTACTTTTGTCATTCCTAATTTATCAATTTCATGCATTGTATAAACTTTAATTCCTAATTCTTTAATAATTGCTCTTTCCCCTTCATCAAGATCACGTGCGCCAATAATGATCACGTTCTCTGGCTTTACTTTAGGGAAGTATCCACCTATTTTCGTTAATAAATCGTGGCCATGTCCTAAAGAAACAGCTAATGACATACCATGAATATTACCAGAAGGAGATGTTTCAGCAGTATTTAAATCTCCATGTGCATCAAACCAAATTAATCCTAGGTTATTATAATGTTTTGATACACCTGCTAATGTACCGATCGCAATACTATGATCACCACCAAGTACTAGTGGCATTCTGTTTCTTTTAATAACTTCATCTACTTCAGCTGCAAGCTTTTCACATGTTTCTTTTACAGATTTTAAGTTCTTTAAATTATGTTCCGAATTATCTTCTTTAACTGGTGTACGTTCTACTAAAATATCGCCTAAGTCTTCTACTTGATAAGACATTCTTTCAATACGTTCGTGTAATTGTGCATATCTAATTGCACTTGGCCCCATATCTACTCCACGTCTAGTTTGTCCTAAATCTAATGGTACTCCAATAATTGAAATATCTTTTAACATTTTTATTTCCCCCATCGACTGAATTCATAAAAGAAAACGCTTACTTGTTTTTGAAAAAATATAATTTTTTGACTGTTAAAGTTATTAATTATATTAATAGTTTAAATCTTTTGAAACAAATGGGTCAACTCGACATTTTTTTGTATACATATGCATTTTTAGCTTTTGAATTACTATATCATATGATTATATACAACAAAAAACCTTAGTCAAATGACTAAGGTTTAACTTTATGTATATTGGTGGAGCCTAGCGGGATCGAACCGCTGACCTCCTGCGTGCAAGGCAGGCGCTCTCCCAGCTGAGCTAAGGCCCCACTATTAAAATATATGCGAATGGAGCGGAAGACGGGGCTCGAACCCGCGACCCCAACCTTGGCAAGGTTGTATTCTACCACTGAACTACTTCCGCACATAAAAAAAAAGAGTGAGCCATGAAGGATTCGAACCTTCGACCCTCTGATTAAAAGTCAGATGCTCTACCTACTGAGCTAATGGCTCGTAATAAATTACGATAAAATAAAAAAATGGCTGGGCTACCTGGATTCGAACCAGGGCATGACGGAATCAAAATCCGTTGCCTTACCGCTTGGCTATAGCCCAACAATAAATGGTGGAGGGGGACGGATTCGAACCGCCGAACCCACAGGGAGCGGATTTACAGTCCGCCGCGTTTAGCCACTTCGCTACCCCTCCGGTATTTATTAAATTAGATGGTGGAGGATGACGGGCTCGAACCGCCGACCCCCTGCTTGTAAGGCAGGTGCTCTCCCAGCTGAGCTAATCCTCCGTAATATAAATGGTGACCCGTACGGGACTCGAACCCGTGTTACCGCCGTGAAAGGGCGGTGTCTTAACCGCTTGACCAACGGGCCAGTACAACTTTTCCTAAGCTTCCAACCGGGCTCGAACCGGTGACCTCTTCCTTACCATGGAAGTACTCTGCCTGCTGAGCTATGGAAGCATTAAGTTAAAAATGGCTCCGCAGGTAGGGTTCGAACCTACGACCACTCGGTTAACAGCCGAGTGCTCTACCACTGAGCTACTGCGGAATAATCTTAAAACCAAGCGACGTTCTACT
>NZ_NUHI01000085.1:0-70387 GCF_002575105.1 Bacillus sp. AFS053548
GATTAAAGTTGGACAAATATGTATTTTTTTTAAAAATTTTCAAAAAAAAATCATATTTTAAAATTTAATTTCTGCTATGCAAGTTCAAAACAAAACCATATCCAGCTAAGAAAATAATCATCTGGACAACTTTTAACATTTACTTTTAAACTTTTTCTTATACACAAAAAAAGAAAATAAACCCTTTAGTTTATAACATAAAACTTCCTAAAAAAGAGAAGGGTGATCCCTTCTCCTTTTTGTTTGATATTATTTTTTTTCGTTAGATGCCCATTTGTAAGAGAAATCTCCGCCAAATTTGTGAGCAATAATACCTTTAACTGAATCTTTTTGTAAATATGCACGACCGCGTTGGTAAATTGGTGAAATACCAGCTTCATCCATAATTACTTTTTCAGCTTCAATCATATCATCCCAGCGTTTTTGTGGGTCTGCTTCTTTCTTAGCAGCATTTACAAGCTGATCATACTGTGGATTGTTGTATGCCATTTCATTGAATGGGCTGTTAGATAAGAACATATCAATAAATGTCATTGGATCTGGATAGTCTGGACCCCAACCTGAGAATGAGAAGTCATAATCTAATTTTTTCTCGTTATCAAGTTTAATTTCAAACGGTTGTGGAGCTACCGTAATTTTTAAACCTGGTAAGTTCTTCTCAAGCTCTCCAGCTACATACTCAGCAGCTTTTTTGCGAGTTGTATCATCATAAGAAAGCATTTTTAACTCAAATGTATCTTTACCAAGTTCTTTTTTAGCTTCTGCCCATAATTTTTTAGCTTCTTCGACATTATATTTGTTAAAGTCACCATTATGATCACGGAAATCTTTTGAATCCGGTCCTTTTACCCACTCAGAAGGTACTAACCAGTATGCAGGTTTAGAACCATCATTTAAAATCGTAGATGTAATAGCTTCTTTATCATATGCTAAGTCAAATGCTTTACGAGCATTAGCATTTTTAAAGATTGGTAGTTTTTCATTGAAACGGAAGAATACTAAACGAGCATCTAATTGCGTTTGGTATTCAGGGTCATTTTTATATTTATCAACGTACTCAGAATCAAGCATTACTTTATCAATATCGCCGTTTTCATATAAGTTAACTGCCGAAGAAGTATCTTTAACTACATTGTATTTGATTTCATCTAACTTAACTGAATCCTTGTCCCAATATTTTGGATTCTTCTTTAATGTAAAGCTTTGCTCATGCTTCCATTCACTTAAAGTAAACGGACCATTGTATAATTGAGTATTTGCTTCTAAGCCATATTGATCCCCTTTAGACTCAACCCACTTTTGATTTTCAGGTAAGTATGTCCCAAAAGTAGTTAATTGTAAGAAATAAGGAGTTGGTTGTTCTAGTGTTACTTGTAATGTTTTATCATCTAGTGCTTTCACACCTAATTGGTCTTCTGGCATTTTACCATTGAAAATTGCTTCAGCATTTTTCACATAGTATAAAATGAATGAATATTCAGATGCAGTTTTTGGATCTACAGCACGTTGCCAACCATAAACGAAATCATTAGCAGTTACTGGCTCACCATTTGACCATTGTGTATCACGTAAATGGAATGTATATGTAAGACCATCTTTACTAACTTCAACCGAATCTTTCTTAGCAACTCCGTCTACTACTTCGTCACCCTCTCCTAAACGAAGTAAACCTTCATTTACGTTGTCTAAAACTTCAAATGACATTGAATCAGTAGTTTTTGCTGAATCCATTGAAGGAATCTCAGTAGTTGTAGTTAACCTTAACGTTTGCTTCTTATCCTTCTGTGAGTTAGTTGCTGTTTTTTCTGTGTCTTTGCCACAAGCTGCTAGTACCGTACTTAGTACCAATAAACTTGAAACAGTTGTTGCTAATCTACGCTTCATTAGAGCACCTCCATATATTAGTGATTATTCATTTTATAATTTACTTATTTTTCTGAAAAATCACTTTTTACTTTTTCAATATACTACACATTTTTCAGAAAAAAAAGTATTTTTTTAATATTTAATTTATTTTTTATTAAATTCCCCCAAATTCCTAGTTCAAATATCATAATTTTTATTATTTTTAGTGTAGTGCAATATGATTGTAATACTATTCACATATTTTTTCGGTGCAAAATACGACATTTTTTAAAAGACTTTATGTCGATTCTACAAACATTTTATGAACTTAATTATTAGTTTCCATTATTACTAAATTTTGGGTTATAATATATCTTATTGAATTTGAACATATCTATTTTTTATATCAATTTTAGGAAGTGAATGTATGATAAGAAAAAGTATTCCAAACCTATTTACTCTAGGGAATTTGTATTGTGGGTTTCTATCGATCGGCTTTGCAGCTAAAGGAGAATTTAGAAATGCCGCAATTCTTATTTTAATAGGAATGATGCTCGATAGTATGGACGGTCGAGTTGCTAGAGTTTTAGGAGTCCAATCACAATTAGGAAAAGAACTAGACTCTTTAGCTGATATAGTTACTTTTGGAGTTGCACCTTCCTATTTGGTATATTGTACACAATTTTCAACTGAAGGGATCTTTGGTCTAGGAATTGCTGGTTTATTCCCTCTGTTTGGGGCATACAGATTAGCAAGATTTAATGTTACACCGATTTCAACATCACTAAAATATTTTACTGGAGTACCAATTACAGCAGCTGGTGGTCTTGTTGCCTTCTTAACATTATTTGGAAGTCGTATACCGCAAATAGTCATCATAACAGTTTTTGTTGCATTAGCATTCTTAATGGTTAGTAGAATTAAAATTCCAAGCTTTAAAGATATTCCGATTCCTAAATATGCTACAATTATTACGATTTTTTTAGGATACGCATTATATCTAGTATGGCATGCTAAAAAAGTACAATGGCCATTCTTTATTTATATAGCAATTCCGCTTTATATCTTCTTTATTTTCTTTCAATTTTTCAAAAGTAAAAAGAAACAATCAAGTAATGAAAATAAGAAACCACGTAAATTCCGTTTAAAAAGAAAGTCTTAATAAAAAGTATGTTTTGATGCATTGTTTCTCATCAAAGCATACTTTTTTTATCTATTTATCCTTTAAATCGCATTTTTCTTGCAGATTAATAATTACTGTTCTATAATGACAAAGGATTAAATCGTATTTATTACGATTTTGAATATTTTAAAAAAATATGTACTAAATTGTTTGATAAGAATTATCTTACATTTTTTTTAAAAGTTAAAAAGGAATGATTACGAATTAATTAAAATTTTTTAACTTTATTCGTTTATTAACAACCTCATTATAAAATACTAAAATGATTAACTTTTTTAGGGAGAGAAAAAAATGAAATTTAAAAAATTAGCAATCACGACATTGCTATTAACAAGTGTAGTTCTGTCAGCTTGCAATAAAGACACGCATCAGCAAAGTACTAAAAATAAAAATAAACTAACAATTTATACAACTATTTATCCTTTACAAGATTTTGCTAAAAAAATTGGTGGTAAATACGTTGATGTACATTCCATATACCCTACTGGTGTTGATACTCATGATTTTGAACCAACTTCTAAGCAAATTGTACAAATCGCAAACTCCGATTTATTTGTTTACAATGGTGCAGGTATGGAACCTTTTGCAGATAAAATCAAAGATACACTTAAAAATAATCATGTTGCAATCTTAGAGGCAACTAAAAATATTGAATTAATAAAGTCAAACGAAGAAGAAATTGAGGAAGATGAAGATCATCATGACGTTGATCCACACGTTTGGTTAGATCCATCTCGTGCAAAAATTGAAGCACAAAATATTAGAGATGAATTAGTTAAATTAATGCCAAAAAACAAACAATACTTTGACGCAAATTATGATAAAATTGAAAATCAATTTGATGAACTTGATAACGAATTAAGAAATTTAGTTTTACATTCTGCACGTAAGGATATTGTCGTTTCTCATGCAGCATATGGATATTTGGAACAACATTACGGAATTGAACAAATCCCAATCACAGGACTTTCCCCTTCTCAAGAGCCATCACAGAAGGATTTAAAGAAAGTTGTTGATTTTGTTAAAGAACATCATGTCAAATATATTTTGTTCGAAACGTTTGCTACACCAAAAGTAGCAACAGTTGTAAAAAATGAAACCCATGCTGAAATCTTAAGACTTAACCACCTAGCAACTATTTCAGAAGATGATTTAAAGAAACACAAAGATTATTTCGACTTAATGCAAGAAAATATCGACACGCTAGATAGGACATTAAATAACCGTTAAAAAGAGGACCCAGTTTGATGGGTCCTCTTTTACTACTTATCCTACCTTCATATTATCAGAAAACGGTTCAGGTTTTTTCTTGATTTCTTTAAACATCAATTCAAATAAATATGCTCCTATCAAGGCTAGGATCGAAATTATGCTAAATGTCCATTTATATCCGATTAGCCCGGCTAGTGGAATCGTTAATGGTGCAATCGTTCGTCCGAGTGACCATCTTAAACCTGCTGCCGCGAAATACTGTCCACGTTGATTTTCGGGAGCAATTTTTGCAATAAATGAGTTCTGATTTCCTACAACTAATATCTCACCCAAAGTGAAGAGCGCCATTGCAATAAAAATAACATAGGCTGATAGCGTGAATCCAAACAATAACATAGATAAAGCATAACAAACAGATGATGCAAAAAATAAAAATCTTTCATTAAACTTATTGGCAAATTTCGTTATTAAAACTGTAAATAATGCTACGATTAAACCGTTTTCGGCAATGACCCAGCTAAATAATGTTCCACTATTTGTCTTTAAAGTAAAATCACCAAAACTAAATAATGTTTGAACAGGAATACTTTCTTTTATATAAACCGCTAGTAATAAATCTAATTGAGTAAAAGTTTGAGAGATTAATATACCAGCTGCAACAAATAAGAAAAAAACCTTATCAGTAAAAATTACACGATAATTCTTTACTTGTTTAATTAAAACTTTTGAAATAGACGCTTCTTTTTCTTGTCTAACAGAGTCTGGTAATGACTCCTTTATTAAAAGTAGAATCATAAAAGCGACAATTAAAAAGATCAATGAAGATGTAGTAAATAATAAAAATCTTGCTTTGAAAAATAAAATCCCACCAATAATTGGTCCGATTACTACATTAATATTTATCATCGTATAAAAAACAGCGAAGACTAAGTTTCTTTCATCTTTATCCTCAACTGTATCTGCCACCATAGCCGAACTTGCTGGATTATACAGCATTCCTGTGACACTAATAATTGCAAATCCTAAAAAAGTTAGCCATGGCGAATTTAAAATTGGTGAATTTGCAATTGTTAGCAAAATCATTCCTCCAGCTTGAATGAAAGCTGAAATTACCATCATTCGTTTTCGGCCATACGTATCAGCTAAATATCCTCCGATTAAATTTGCAAATACCCCAACAGCTTGAGAGCACATAAGTAAGATCCCTGCTGTCACTTTACCTAGTTCTTCAGCAAAATAAATTGCTAAAAATGGTAAATACATCCAAAAGAATAGTCCAAAGAAGAACTCAGCAACAAGCCTGATCTTCATATTAAAATTCCATTTAAGTATATTCATGATGTCCGTCCCCCTAACCTTCTCACTTTAACATAATTAAAAAATTGCGTAAATTGAATTTTAATTGGTACTTCCTTCTTCTATGAAATCTATAACAAAAAAAAGCATTTAGTTGATTTGTTTATAAACTTTTACTAAGGGAGCATGTCTATTTTCCTAAAATGTATCATACAATTTAGTACTACATTTAGGAGGACTTCCTATGAAATTCAACTTTAGTAAAGAAGCTCGAAATATAGCCTTTACGTATGTCGGAACAGTGATTGGAGCAGGGTTTGCCACGGGTAAAGAAATTGTAGAGTTCTTTTCAATTAACGGGGTATTTGGTGCAATGGGGATCCTTTTTGCCACTATATTATTTTGTTGGTTTGGAACTAAAATTATGACAATTGCTCATACATATAAATTAAATTCTGCTCAGCAATTTAATGTACTTTTGTTTGGAGAACTCGGAGGAAATATTATTAATGGGCTATTATTCTTTGTTTTAATTGGCGTTACAAGCGTCATGTTGTCTGGTGCTGGAGCTGTATTTAAAACTTACTTACATTTTGATTCATTTATCGGATCATTACTTTTTATTATTTTGACTTTTATGGTTTTAAGAAAAGGGACAAGTGGTTTATTCAGTCTAAATAATACGGTAGTCCCAATTATGTGTGCTTTTATTCTCGCAGTTTTCATAAACTCACATTTACCATTTACGATGCATGAAATAACACTAGACCATATTTTACCTTCTATTAATACGCTTAACTATACAGTGTTTACAAAACCAATAACCTATGTTTGTTTAAATATGGCATTAGCCCAGGCAGTTTTAGTACCCATTGGTTTTGAATGCAAAGAAAAATCTTCTATTGTTCAAGGCGGTGTATTAGGCGGTCTAATATTAGGCACTATTTTATTACTAATTCACCTGAACGTATCAGGTGTAACCAATTTTCAACAATATGAAATTCCAATGGTAGAAGTAATCAAAAAAATCCATCCAATTTTCTATTACTTTTTCCTAATGGTTATTCTAGCTGAAATTTTCACCACACTAGTTGGGAATATATATGGGATGTCTAGACAAATTAATTCATATATCCGATTAAATACAAATTTAGTCGTTATCTTATTATTAATTTGCTGTCTGTTCATTAGCATTATCGGCTATGGTCCATTATTAACATTCCTTTATCCACTTATCGGCTGGATTAGTTTTCTTGTAATCCTAACCTTACTAAAACCTAAAAAATCATCTTAATCGCAATCATCGCAAACTTCATAATATAAACCAAATTCAATGTGTAACTTTGGCTTCCATTGAATCTTAAACATCCTACTTTGCCAACGTTCTAATACAAATTGAATTGAATTTTCATCATGATCGTTTATTAAGATCATTTGATGAACTTGTAGGCTTTTTACTGAGAAGCGATTTTCATTTTCGATATACCAATCAATCGTTAACTCATCGTATTCATTTATAATAAACTTAACATAAGTGCTCGGTTTATCTTTCAGGCTCATCTCGCTAAATATACCTTCGTCAGTCACAATAATCGGATAATCACCTTTATCATCTTTTTCTAATTTTATTTGAAAGGTATTTTCTAAAAAACAAATCATTTTATCACCTTCTAATTTATGATATGTTGATAGTTTAACAAATAAAGACAGGAAAAGACAGGAATATGCCGGTGCATGGATTTTGATTCTTAAATTGAAAAAGGATTACTTCTTATTTAAAAGAGTAATCCTTTTTTTTATTTTCGATTGTATAAAGCTTTATATTTAGACCATGTATTTCTTCTTTCTTTCATTAAACTAATGAATTCCGGTTTACATTCATCCAAATTAGTTAACGCTACAAGTTCGTTATTTTTCCATTTTGTTACAATACCTTCTGTCGTATAAATTAAGTATTGGTATTCTAAGTAACTTCCTAACGTTGATAAGCTTATTTGTTCAAAAATATTTTCTGCAAAACTGTTAGAAAATGATACACATACCGGCCTTGTGCCCACTCGATCCAAGTCAAGGACATGTACAATTTTCCGATTACAGTCTATACATAATGAATAGACGGAAGGAACAATTCCACCAGTTAGAAAAACTTGTTCATTGCTATAGAATTCCTTCACTCTAATCCTCCTATTATCATTGTATATAAGTATATGCAATAAAAAATAGAATTGACTAGTTAAATTACATTATGCCCCACTTTATTTAATGGAATTTTGGATAAACATAATCTTCCCTGATTCATTAAATTTTAAAGAAGCCTCAAATTCTTTACCATCCTTTGAAAATCCTTTAATAACTTCTGTAGTCTCACCGTTTAATAACTGCTTCATTAATGCCTTTGTAATTGTTTTTCCTAATATTTTTTTTGAAATTGTAACTCCACATTTTGTTTTTTGGAATTGATCACAACCATAAAATGAACCTTTATCGATCATTTTACCATCGCATTTAATACATTTTCCAACACTAGTTGATTTTTTCTTCGGCCCAAACTTAGAATTTTGCATTTCTTCAATTTTAAACTCTGAAAAATTCCATATCTTCTCGTTTTCATATGCATCAAGAATTATTTTTTCAGTTAATTTTTTTGTTTGTTCCATAAACTCAAGACTACTTGCTTTTCCTTCACCAATTTCACTTAATCTCTGTTCCCATTTTGCAGTCATTTCAGGTGAAGTTAAAATATTTTCCCCTAGAGCATAAATTATAAGCTTCCCCTTATCCGTAGCGAAAACTTGATTTTTTTTAACTTCAATATATTTTCTATTTTTTAAAGTACCAATAATACCAGCCCTAGTTGCCTCAGTACCTAGTCCTTCAGTTTTATTTAGTATTTTCGTTAATTCCGGATTATCAATATGTTTTCCGGCAGACTTCATTAATGTTATTAATTGTCCCTCTGTATATCTTTTAGGTGCTTGAGTTTTCTTTTCTTTTACCTCTACCTTTTTAACAATTCCTTCTTGTCCAGTTTCAACAACGGGTAAATTTTGTTCTTCTGTATTTTTTTCTTTTGATTTTTCGAATATGACTTTACGCCAACCTTCTTGAACCATTATTTTCCCTTTTGAAATAAAAGTCGCTCGCCCGTCTACTAACGTATGAATTGTTGTATAATCAAAAATTGAATTAGGATAATGTGCACTAATTAAACGATTTACAATTAATTCATATATTTTCAATTCCTCATCATTCATTTTATGGATATTTGGTACTTGCTCAGTAGGAATAATTGCATAGTGATCAGTGACCTTTTTCTCATTAACGTAGCGACTGTTATTTAATATAGATTGATTTGGCAGAGGGAAGAATTTTGAAAATTGCTCAATATTTTCAAGTTTCTTCAATATATCTGGGAGCATCATTGCTTCTTCTTTCGTAATAAAACTTGAGTCTGAACGTGGGTATGAAATATTTCCTTTGACATAAAGTTTTTGTGCAATCTCGAGAGTTTTTTGTGGTGAAAATTTATATTTACTGTTTGCATCAGCTTGGAGCGCCGATAAATTATAAAGAAAAGGTGGTTGAAACTCTTTTCTTTCTTGCTCAATATCAGTAATTTTTACATTTTTATTTTCACAAAAGCCAGCAATTTTTTCTGCTAATTCCTTTGACATAATTTTTGATTCTAATTCATTATGCCATTTCCCAAAAAACTTTTGCTTATCAAATTGAAATGTAGCAAAAACCTCCCAATAAGGTTCGGAATTAAACCTTTCAATCTCAAGTTCTCTTTTGACAATAAGAGCGAGTGTTGGGGTTTGAACTCTTCCTAACGAAAATACATCCTGGATTCCTTTTTTTTGTAAATGTAATGAATATACTCTTGATGCATTCATCCCAACTAACCAATCAGCACATGCACGGCTATACGCCTCAAAGAATAAGCTTTTTGTTTCACTTTCATCCAATAGTTGACTAAATCCTTTTTTAACAGCATTTTCTGTTAATGACGAAATCCAAAGTCTTCTCATTGGCTTTTTATTTCCAGCTAAATTTAAAATAAGGCGAACGATATGTTCTCCTTCACGCTCACAGTCACCTGCAAGAATTATTTCATTAACTTCATCTAAGTGGACTAAATTCTTTATGATTGAAAATTGATCCCATTTCCCTTTTGTTACTTTATGCCCAAAGCGATTAGGAATAATTGGTAATGTATTTAATGACCACTTTTTCCATTTTTCATCATATTCTTCAGGTGATAACAACTCACATAAATGCCCAATAGCCCAAGTTAAATAAGCACCTTTTGGAAAAAACTCGTTAGGTTGAATGACTAAGAACCCTTTTTTCTTTTGGAACTTAAAAGGGGCTGCAAGCTTTAAACCTTGATCGGGTTTTTCGGCAATAATTAATTTCATTTTTTTCCTCACAATTTAAACTAATTTTTGTATCACTTTATTTATTAGATATAGAGTTATTATATAACTTATGTATTGGTAGGGAAAGCAGGAAGAAACGAAAAAAGGCAGTGCCAAAAGAATTCATTCTCTTGGATTGCCTTTTATTCTTCTTGGTTAGATGCTTTTAACTACACGCTGGATTACGTGGTATTTGTATAAATTCTACTTCTTCTAATATTTTAATTCGTTTTGTTACAAGGACAACATAGTTAGCTGTCCATATATATTGAGGAAAGTTATTTTCGTCAACCATCATTGCTTGAAATGTATCATTCATCATTTCTTCAAATATTTCCTCTGTTATTAAATCATTTTCAATTTTAAATTCAATCCATTCACAATGAATCATGTTCATCTCTCCGTCTCTATATAAAGTGAAATCAAGATTGATTCTTAGTAGTAATAATTTAAACTACTTACTATGGTTGTAGTATATCATGTACTTTTCTATTTGTGAATATCTTCACAAACTTACATAAACTTTTTATTTTATTTATGAAATTTTTAAGTCAATTGAATGTATATTTTGATATTAAGCGCTTACTTGACTTATAATCTTAATAGTTGTATATTAATTTCAACATTTATTATTAAAATTATTAATAAATGGAAATTCTTTCGCGCTTCATGTGCAATGTTTTAGGAGGAAAAGAAAAATGCAAGGAAAAGTAAAATGGTTCAACAATGAAAAAGGTTTCGGGTTCATCGAAGTTGAAGGTGGAGACGATGTATTCGTACATTTCTCAGCAATCCAAACTGACGGATTCAAATCTTTAGAAGAAGGTGCTGAAGTTTCTTTTGACATTGTTGAAGGTAACCGTGGACCTCAAGCTGCTAACGTAGTAAAGCTATAAAATAAACTTGACTACATAAAGGACTGATTTATCAGTCCTTTTTTATTTTTTATTAAGAGAAAAATTATTCAGTATACTTAAACAAAAAAATCCTCTCGCTTTTCATGATTCCTATTTTATTTGGGAATAATACGAAGTGAAATAAGGAGGGTGTTTATGTCAAACTTTAATAATT
The DNA here is from genome assembly GCF_002575105.1 of Bacillus sp. AFS053548. Taxonomy (NCBI): domain Bacteria; kingdom Bacillati; phylum Bacillota; class Bacilli; order Caryophanales; family Bacillaceae; genus Bacillus; species Bacillus sp. AFS053548. The sequence goes on from NZ_NUHI01000085.1 coordinate 11,029, forward strand.
TTGAGGATGTAGAAATGAAAGTTAAAGCTGCTCAAAAGCTTGTAGGCTATGCAACAATGAGCATGGACGAGCAACAATTAACAGATGCAACAACTGCAGTTAATCAAGCAAGAGAACAGCTTGAAAAAATGAAGGGCCTTGCTACTGATTTAGATGATGAGTTTTTAAAGAAACAAGAAGAAGACTTAATGCAAGTTGAGCAACAAATAAGAGAAGCTCAGATATAATGAAAAAGAGGTTGTCTCAAAAGTCAGGTTATCGGACTCAGAGACACCTCTTTTTTAATCGTTAAAATATTGTTTTATATACAAAATACGAACGTTTGGGAACATTATATTATCACTTTAACTATGTTAATTTAAGTAGTGAGGGTATCCCAATAGTACTTTTCATCTATAGTTAAAAAATCATTCCTTATTTATGATTATTAGAGTATTTTTATATGATGATTTAGTATGTGTTAGAGCATATTTTGTAGTTTTCCATTTCAATGATTCCACTATTGTACAATTATTAGCTCTTAATACCCTTACTGGTATAGGTAATAATTAAATTAATTTGCGATAATCTTGGATTTAATTGCAGTTTTGTAAATTTTATTTGCGGTTCTCAATTTTTAATTGCAGATTTGCTAATTTTTATTTGCGATTTCCGGATTTTATTTGCAGTCCAAGCTTCTTTTCTAACATTTCATTCTTAATTGCCGTTAAAAAGAGGGTTCCCATTATGTAATACATATGGGACACCCTCTTTTTTAATTTTGAATAACGACTCAGTCAATAATAGTAAATTTACGTAAACATTAGTTATCAAAGTTTGCTATATTCCATTTAATAATTAAGAGTTAACAATCAGAAGTTAATTGCTTACCGGTCGTTTTTATTTTTTCTCCAACTGTACATTTATTAATACAAAATGATTGTGCGAATTTTTGACTATGGTCTTTTCTAAAATGTTTATAGACAAAACAGCCATCGCAATAAGTCTTTATTAAAGAATCTATTTCCTCCAAGATTTCTTTACGTTCCATAATTCAATTCACCTCTTCATGTAACTTCAATCGTACTTACTATCTTATTCCCTTTAAGTGCTTGCGTTGCTAAATTATGAGCTTCTTTATTATCATTACGTTTAATAAGTTCTAATTGTAAGGTTAATTTTAAGTTTTTACATTTTCTTTCAACTCGATTTATGAATCGTTCATGTTGTTCTTCATAACAAGGCCAATCTCCATTTAATTGATTAATGACTACTTGTGAATCTCCTTTAAGAACAATTGTTTGTCCGGTTATATTCATTTCCTCTAATAATAGGATTGCATTTTCAATTGCAGCAAACTCCGCTTCATTATTTGTCATTAACCCATCTAATTTTTCATTAAACCTTTTTCGATAGTTTTTACCATTTTGACTAAAGTATAAGCATATACCTATTCCAGATATAGTGGTTGATAGATCAAATCCGCCGTCAAAAAAAATTGAAATATTATGAGGTTCTTCTTCGAGTTCTTTTAAGTATTTTATTACTTGTTTTTTAGTCCACTCTGTGTCGAATTGATCTAAAAAGATGATTTCTCTTGTTCTACCTGTACTTTCAAAATCTTCCGCTAAAAGAAGTGCTTCTTTTATTTCTAACCATTCAGTTTCAAGTGTAATTTGATATTTCTTTTTGGTTTGATACTTCCAACTGATCTTTAGCTTCATCCGACACACCTCTTCTATCGTTTATTTAGTTGAATATAAATTACTTCATTTCATATTTTAAGTTTTCATTTTTTTGAATATATACTAAAATGGTACATATATAAGTGTTGGAGGTTTACTATGATTGAAGTTTATATTGACGGAGCTTCCAAAGGAAATCCCGGGCCTTCAGGTGCAGGTATTTTCATAAAAGGAATTAAAGAACCTGTTTTTTTAAGTATTCCATTAGATTCGATGTCTAATCATGAAGCTGAGTTTCATGCATTGCTACTTGCACTAGATTATTGTGTCAAAAATAATTTAACAATTGTTTCATTCCGTACAGATTCAAAAATCGTTGAAGAAAGTATTGATAAGAAATATTCGAAAAACGATTTGTTTATTCCTTTATTAGAGAAATCACTAAAGTTGATTAATCAACTTGAACTTTTCTTTATAAAATGGATTCCATCAAGCGCAAATAAGGTTGCTGATGAACTTGCTCGAAAAGCTATCAAATAAAAAAGGAATGGACGATATGAAAAATAAATTAATCGCTTTTTCTTCATTACTCTTTGTGTCCTTCATTTGGGGTTCTTCGCTTTTCATTGTTAAAGAAACACTTAAGTTTGTCCAGCCATTTACATTTAATGCATTACGATTTATTGTAGCAGCAATTGTATTATTTACAGTTCAAACTTTATTAAATCGACAAAATAATAAAAGATATCGCGGAAAAGCTGGTTTTATTTTCCCCGGAATCGTAATAGGATTATTTTTATTTCTAGGTTTTGTATTTCAAACATTTGGATTACTTTACACTTCTATATCCAAATCAGGTTTTATAATAGGTATTAGTGTTGCAATTGTTCCATTTCTTTTATTCTTTAAATATAAGAAAAAACCTACTTTACGAGAAAATGTATGTGCAATTATTGCCTTCATCGGATTATTTTTATTAACACTATCAACAAATTCCAAGTTTAATTCTGGTGATATTATTTCCTTTTTCAGTGCGATTGCGTTTGCTCTTCATATTATTTATTCAACGATCTACTCACCTAGTTATAATTCACTACAACTGGCAACTGTACAAATAACTTTTGTAGGTTTAGCCTCATGGACATTTGCTTTAATCTTTGAGGATTGGCAAGTCATTTTCAACCATGCATTATGGACAAATAAATATTTTGTTTTTTCAATTCTATTTACTGCCATTTTTTGTACCGCTGCAGCTTTCTTTATCCAAATGTTTGCCCAACGTACAATAAGTGCAACTGAAGTAGGGATTATTCTCGCTACTGAGCCAGTTTTTGCTGCGATTACTGGGTATTATTATGGTGGAGAAAGATTACAAGAAATTGGTTTATTTGGTTGTAGCTTGATTTTAGTTTCTACGATCGTAACTCAAATTAGAAAGAACAAAAGTAAAAAACAATTATATAAAGAAGAAAAAACCATTCACAAAATGTGAATGGTTTTTTTTTCCCGCAAATGCCGTTGTTCTTTTTATGCCTAAAGTAAACCGAACTCCAAGGTGGATGTCCTCACAAGTAACTTTCATCCTCCTATAAATAGGCACGATGTTGCTACTTAAATATCGGTCTTCCTATACAAAATCATTGGTTTAAGGCATAAAATGACAACGCACACAGCAGGTTTTGTTAATTTGTATCCTCATTCTATACTAATTAAAACTATTTTGCAACTAATTATTTTTTCTTATTCACAACATTTTCTTCATAAGAAATCCAGTCACTAAAACTTCCCGGATAAAGTTTTACATTCGTATGTCCAGCTTCAACTAATCCTAAATAATTAACACAGCCAGTGACACCTGAACCACAATAAACAACAGTTTCATTGTTATTGTTAAATGGTTTAAAAAGAGTTTGTAATTCTTCTTTTGTTTTAAATTCTCCAGCTTCATTTAAAACATCTTTCCAAAATGAATTTTTTGCTCCAGGTATATGGCCAGCAATTCGGTCAATTGGTTCAAATTCACCAATATATCGAATAGATTCTCTAGAATCAATTAAATTGAAATTCTCTTTTTTACCACCATTCTTTTTAACTTCATTCATCGAAGTAATCATATACTCTTGAACATTAATCTCGAATTTTTTAGGTAATACTTCTTCAATTTTAGTAGTTACTTCAAAATTGTTTTCCAACCATTTTTTATAACCACCATTTAAAACAAATGTAAACTGATGCCCTACTAAATTACATAAAAACCAACATCTTGAGGCATTATCATTCGTACCATCGTCATAACAAATAACAATCGTATCATGATCGATCCCTAGATTTCCTAAAAGATTACCAAAATCATTTAAATTAGGAAACGGATGTCTGCCTCCATGCTTTTTTACAGGACTAGATAGGTCATTATTTAAATCAACATAACGAGATAGCGGAATATGATTTTTCTGATACTCACTTAAACCATATTCGGGATTTGACAATTGAAATCGACAATCTAAGAATACAACATTTTTATTTAAGCGCAATTTATTTGCAATGTTTACATCAATAATATTTTTCAATTTTAATTGTCCACCCTCATTTAAATTAATTTTTTGAATAAGTTTAATACTTTTTCATCTACTACTACTTCATTTAAGTTTTCAGTTGCTTTAATTGTTTGTTGAACATCATTTTCAATTTGATTGCTACAGTTATGCAATATAGAATTTAATGCATCAACATATTGAATGTGATAATGCTCTGCGAATAAGCTATTCATATTTGCTAAATAGTCTTTTAATGGTGTTCTCAACTCATTAATGCATTCATCAATCATAGTTTCTTTCATGTTATCAACAAAAAAGCTTTTTGGATTTTTGAAGTAATTCTTTAAACTTTCAAAACGATCTACATTAATAAATTGATCAGGATTTTTTATCGAAACAGGTAAGATCTCATTAATATCACTTTTTTGAACGATAAATTCAGATTGAATAGAATGTATTTCATCAATTACTCGATCTTGCGACATTGAAATTTCATTCGTTAAAAATTTCTCTAATCTAAATCCAGTTACTCTTAATTCCTTTAAAATCTCTTCCAATACTTCATAAATAAACTCACGAATTTTAGTTACAAATAATTGTTTAATATTTTTCGTTGTATTATTGAAAATACTTGGATTAAAGAAATAAGGGAATAAATCTCGCATTCTTAATTCGATACGCTTTTCGATAAAGAAAATCAATTGTTCGTTTTCTTTCATAAATGCTCTTGGTAAATTAGTTGGTCCTGCATTTTTAATCGCTTCATTAACTTTTTTCTGAATTTGCTCAATTTCGTTGAAGAATTGATCTTTTTCACGTTTTATTCTTTCAAAACGATTAATCGTATCACGTAAGATTTTTTCAATTGTTAATAGGTCATTAATAAATGTTTTAAAGACTTCATTCGCAATCTCAAATTGGAAGAAATTTTGGATTTTCGTATTTAATTTCTTATAATTATTCTGGATTTCTAAATTTAATTCTGAATCACCATATCCCTTCATCTGAAGCATACTTGAAATAGCAAACACAGATGGGAAACGAACCCCTAGTTTCGTTAATTGGTTTACAAAGAAATTTTGCACGATTTCGATTTCGTTTTGATCCTTTGCTAAATCCGATGCATTTAACACAAAGTAAACTTTATCACTATCAAAGCTTTCTCTCATTCGTCCGATTTGCATTAAGAAAGACTCATCTTGACGTGTAAAGGCATGTTGATAATGTGCAACATAAAGAATTAAATCAGCTTTTTTCAAATAGTCGAATGCTAGTTCAGTATGTCTTGAATGGATACTATTTCCCCCTGGCGTATCCACTAATACGATTCCACTTAACGTGATCTCACAATCGAAATAAACTGTACTTTCTTTTACAAAACACGCTCTATTTTCTTCACTTATAACAGTTACATACTCAATTAAGTCATATCGCTTAATTGTACCTAGTAAGCTTCTCATTTCTTCATAATTTTGACACACGCTTTCTGCATAAACGAAAGCATCAGTAGGAATTTTATCCTTTTGTTTCTTAATTAAATTTTGAAGGGTGTTAAACCACTCTTTTTCATTTGCTTCCACACCCCATTTTTTGAAGAAATCAAGAAACTCATCTTTTAAAGATTCTTCTGATTTATAACTCACATCAGCTTTCTTATTACCAGATTCAGCTGTTGAGCGTTTAATCTTACAAATTGCCGCTGTTGTTGGGTGTGGAGAAACTGGTAGTACACGATCGCCAAGTAAAGTATTTATATACGATGTTTTTCCAGAACTAAACGCTCCGAATAATGCAATTGTGTATTCGTTTGATTTTATTTGTTCTCTTTTTTCTTTTAGAATACCGATTTTACTCTGAATAAATTTATTTGAAGTTAATTCGTCTATTATAAAATCAGCGACTTCATATTTAACTTGAATTTCTTCGTTTGAATATTTTTTTGAATTAGTTTTTTCAATGTCAGAAATAAGTTCTTCTTTTATTTCTGGTGCTTGAACAGCTAATATTTTGTGATTAATTAATTCACTTACTGATATTAAAGTAGGCTTAATTTCTGGCAGGTCTTGATTCATTTCTTGATGATTATTTAAAATCGTCTTAATTTCTGAAACCATATGTGAAATTTTTTGATTATTAAACTCTAATTCATCAAATCCTTCTATTTTTGATTGTAAATCATTCTTTTGATTTTTTAATTTTAAAATAGTTGATTCATTTTGTACCTTAAGTTCCTTTGAAAGTGAGTAAATAAATTCAGCAATACTTTTACGATATACTGCCTTAATTCCTTCACTTACTTCCTTCGTATACTGTAATAAATAGTTACCGCCTGTATCAATCAAATGGGATGGCTTTGGACAAATTACATCTTCACTCAAATTAGGCTCTAAGATTTTATCAAAGTCACTGCTATCAATTTTATTATTTTCAATTTGTTTTACAGTTCGAATTGCTGCTTCTTTTACAAAATACTCAATTTGTTTACTTGTTAATTCTTGTACCTTGTGGATAAATTGACTTTTAGATTCATGTAATGCATTTTCAAGTTTTTTTCTTGATTGAAATAATCCTTTATTTTGCAATGCTTTTTCTGATTCTAAATATTTTGATGCTAATTCTCTCATCTCAAATGGTGTGATGTTTGAATTAGTAAGAACTTGTTGTGTAGACTGCAAACAATTTTCCTCAAATGAAGAAACTGATGTTTCAATAACGTCAAGTTCATTATTTAAATCATTGTAAACGGATCTAATCTCATCAGCATTTTGATCGAGATCAATGTAATCGTTCTCAAGTTGTTGTACTTGTTCGTTCATAATTGTTAAAAAGCTTGCATAGTCATTTTCAATTTGCACTACATCTTGATGACTGTATAAGTCATTTAAATAATTAATAAACTGGTTATATTCATTATTCTCTACAGATTTATCTCTTGTAGAAATATAAAAAACTTGTAAGTTGCCTAATCCTTGTTTTTTCAAATTTCCAATTACACCATGCTTAAATTGTTCAAACGTCAATTCTGTTTCATCGTGTTTATCAATACATGTAATGACTAAACAAACTTTATTATTTTTTTCAACTAAATTATGAATAAAATCAATATTTGTTTTCGAATGAACATGTTGATAATCCATTAAATAAAAAATACTATCCGCTAGATGAATGACTGAGTTTGTAGCCTCTAAATGATCCATATCAGTTGAATCAATTCCTGGAGTATCAATTAAAACAGATCCAGTTGGAATTTTAAATATTTCTTGTGCCCACTCGAGCTCAATAATTGAACCACTATCAGAAGCTAACTTTTTTAGTTCATCTACTTGAATATCCTCTTGAATCTGATACATTTCACCATCTTTAAGAGTAATTAACATTTTACTTTCGCCATTTTTTAATTTAACAACGTTTGCACTTGTAGGAATTGGGCTTGTAGGTAGTTTTTCTACTTGTAAAAGATCATTTAATAAAGATGACTTACCAGCAGAAAAATGCCCACAAAATACGTAATAACTTTCCTTATTCTGTATTTTGTATGCTAATTTTTTTAATTGAAATAATTCCTTCGAATTTCCTTGTTCAGAAAGTAAATTGATTCCTGAAGAAACCTTATTCAGTAATTCCCCTCTGTTAATCTTAGTGTTTTGCAACGTGATTTCCCCATTTCATTTCATACTCAAATAATTTCCCTAGCATTATTTTATCCCCATATATATTAATTTGGAAGAAGAATGTATAGGCATATGCATATAAAATAAAAAAAACTAGGTTACATCACCTAGTTTTGAACTTGTTTAAGTACATATTTAGTTAATAAAAAGTATAAAAGAATTGTAGCTGACACAAATCCAAGAACCATTTGACGCACAACCTTTCGAAGTTGATAATGATTTTCATTCTACATTAATCATAATCAGTTATTTTCCATTTGTCAATAGCTATTCGATTGATTGTAAAAGCGCTTTATTTTCTTCTCGGATTCTTACTTTTAATAAAATTAAATTACAAACAGAAAAGATTACAGTTGTTATATACGCATGAAACATAATAGGTATTACTAATAATTCAATTGTAACGATTATATAATTTGGATGCTTGATATATTTATAAAGCCCACGTTTTACTAATTTTTCATCAGGTAAAATAATGATTTTTGTATTCCATCTTTCCCCTAAGGTTGAAATAACCCATACCCTTGCTAATTGTAATATGATAAAAACGATTAGGAGCAAGGAAAAAAATCTAATTTCTATATAATGAATGAAATAATTCTCAATTAAAATTGAAATAAAAAACATGCTATGTAAGATGATAAAAAATTTATAATGCTCTTGGCCAAATTCAAGTGCGCCCCGCATTTTTAATTTTTTTTCATTATTCTTTGCTATACCTAGCTCAATCACTCTTTGTATGATGATGAATAAAAAAATAATCTTTAACATTAGCATTCTACCCACTTTAACAAAGATAACTCTGAGCTAAATCCTGGTCCTAAAGCACAAAGAAGACCGTACTCATTCGTTTTTCCTAACTTCATATACTCACTTAACACAAATAACACAGTACAAGATGACATATTTCCATATGATTTTAAAATATTTAAGGAAATTCCGATATCCGCTTCGGTAAGTTCTAATGAATCGATATATGCGTCCAATACTTTTTTTCCGCCAGGATGAGCAATGAAATGAGTTAGATCCCTTATTGTTAGTTCATTTCCCGTTAAAAAATTTGAAACAACTGGTTGTAACCAATTTTTAACGATTGATGGTATATCCCTAGAAAAAATGACAAATAAACCATCATTCCGAATATCCCATCCCATTACGTCTAATGAATTTGGCATAAGAGTTGAATTAGTTTGTTCGATTGACGGTAAAGATTTATGTATCGTTCGATTTTTCAAATCACTCTCATCGCCAATAACTAGAACCGCTGCTGCTCCATCAGCAAATAATGAAGTTCCTATTATATTACTTTTGGATAGATCTTCTTTTTGAAATGTTAAACTACATAATTCAACTGCAACTAGTAAAATATTTGACTTTGGATGGGCTTTACAATAATCAAATGCTCTAGAAATACCACTCGCACCACCGGCACACCCTAAGCCCCAAATGGGAATTCTTTTAATCGAAGAATTAAATGGCAGGATATTTGCGATATGAGCATCAATTGTAGGGGTTGAAATACCAGTTGAAGAGACAAAAATAATTCCATCAATTTTTTCATATTGAATTTCCGAAGATAGAAATTCATTACTTGTCAAACAATTTTTAATCGCTTCTATTGATAATTCAATTGAGATTTCAGTGTAAGCCTGATTTTTTTGCTCAAAGCTATGCTCTTCGCTGTACCAAGAAAGCTCCTTCGAAATATATCGACTTTGAATCTCACCATTTTGAAATACAGATAATAAGCGATCGATTGAAGGGTATCTTTTCAAAAAAAGCTCTCGAATAAAAGGTACTATATTTTCCTGATCGATTTTATATTTTGGTACAGCTTTCCCAACAGATAAAATTAAAGGCATAATTTCCCACTCCTTATATTCATTACCTTTTGTATTATATTGGAAAATTATTCTTTGAAAAATTCTAGAGTGGAAATAAGATGACATTTAGCCTCAAAATTTAAATAAAAAAAGACAATTCACTATTCATTCATGGACCATGAACAAATAATTGAATTGTCTAAGCGTTTCAAAGGAGTTTTCTTTCTGTTGTGCAGTTTTAGTATATCTCATTTTACTCGAATCTACATTCGCAATTATTTCCATAAAAATGCTTCTAAAATCCCCCCCACAACATTTCTAATTCATAAATTATGATTTATTTACTTCTTCCAACTCATACAATATTGTATATTTTGATTCTAAATATTCAACAAAATATTTCACATTCAATTCTTCACCAGTAACATCCTTCAAAATTTGTTGTGGTTCCTTCATTGCACCATATTGATGAATATTCACTTTTAACCAATCAAGAATTGTTTGAAAATCATTCGTTTCAACTAATTCACTAAAATTTGTTAATTCTTTTTCCATTGTTGCTTTAATTTGAGCAGCATACATTGCACCTAATGCATAAGTTGGAAAGTATCCAAAATGCCCCATTGACCAATGTACGTCCTGTAAAACACCTTCTCGATCAGTTTCAGGTATTATTCCTAGATACTCCTCCATTTTTTTATTCCAAATTGAAGGAAGCTCTGAAACTTGAATTTTTCCATCTAATAAATCCTTTTCAATTTCATAACGAATCATTACATGTAAAGGATAAGTTAATTCATCAGCTTCAATACGAATAAATGAAGGCTTACTATTATTTATCAATTTATAAAATTCATCTAGAGAAACATTATCTAACACTCCATTAAGTTGCTCTTTTAACTTTGGATAATTTGATTTCCAGAATTCATAGCTTTGTCCAATTATCTTTTCATATAAAAGTGACTGAGATTCATGAATACCTAACGACGCTCCTTGAGCGATCGGTAAACCTTCCAAATCTTTGGAAATGTTTTGCTCATATAGTGCATGACCACATTCATGAATTGTACTAAAAATGGCTTTTTCAAAATTATTTTCATGATATTTCGTTGTTACTCTAACATCACCTAAATTAAGAGAAGTAGCAAAAGGATGTGGAGTTGGATCTAATCTTCCGGCATCAAAATTATAACCAAGCGAAGCTAATAGTTGTTCACATATATCTTTTTGTTTTTGCGTCGAAACGAATGCTTTCATCTCTTCTTTTTCAAAGTTTTTCCCGCTAGTCGATACAGCTTTAACAATCGGTACTAGTTTATTTCTTACTTCCGAAAACACTTCGTCCAGTTTATTTACAGTCATTCCAGGTTCATATTGATCTAAATATGTATCATATTTACAGTCTTTATATCCTAAGTATTCAACGAACTTACGTTTATACTCAATTATTTCAGTTAAATAAGGTTCAAATTTAGCAAAATTATTTTCTTCCTTCGCTTCTGCCCAAACACTCTCAGAAATTGCTTGGCATTTAACAAAGGCTTCAAACTCATCAACTGGTATTTTCGTATTTTGATCGTATTGCTTTCTTAAGTATTTTACAGTTTTTTCAACTTCTAACGAACATTTACCTGCACTAATAGCTTCTTCCATTGTAATTAAATAGTGAGCCATATCTTTTGAAGTACTCATTTTAAAAACATCGGCTGATAATTGACCAATTACATTTGAACGCTGAATAACAGCATTTTTAGGTGCACCTGTTCGAAGATCCCAATACAAAACGCCAATTGCTTCTTCAATGTTTAACATTTTTCTCACATATTCTAAAAACGAAGCCTCATAATCTTTTAAGCTCATCAAAACACCCACCTTTTAATATCAAATTTTTGAGTCAGCTAAATAGTAACATAAAAAATATATGGATAAATAAGAATTATCTTATTTTTCAAATAATATTTCTCGACAAAATGAATATTGTTTAATCACTTCGTAAATACTACTTAAGTCTTTTTTAGATCAACACAAATTTATATTCCGAATATTCCTTGACAGGAATATTCCTAATGAGGTATATTCAATTTATGAATTCGACTTTAATTGCTCTTGCAGAGCCGAACCGGTTACAGATTGTCGAACTCTTACGTGACGGTCCACTATCAGTCGGTGAAATAGCTGAAAGCTTAGGACTTAAACAACCACAGGTTTCAAAGCATCTTCGCGTTCTAAGTGAAGCTGGGCTTGTCGAAGTTCAACCAATCGCCAATAAAAGAATTTATAAACTAAGACCCCAGCCGCTAAAAGAAATGGATTCTTGGATTAAGTCATTCCGACACGTCTGGGAACAGAGATTCGATCAATTGGACGATTATTTAAAAAAATTACAAGGCAAATAATCTTAGCTTATTCGGTGCACACAATTTAATTAGTACTAATTATTATCGAAAGGAGAAGTACCTATTTTTCTTTTTTATAGAAGGAAATAATGTCTAATTTATCAATATTAAATAAATGGAGGAATTAATAATGATTAAAAATACGTTTAATGTAGATGAACAAGGATTAGTTTTAACAAGGGTTGTTGATGCGCCTCGTGAATTAGTATTCAAGGTTTGGTCAGAAGCAGAACATCTTAAAAACTGGTGGGGGCCAACAGGCTTTGAAATGGATGTAACAACGTTAGAATTTAGACCAGGAGGTAAATTCCACTATAAAATGGAATCACCAGACGGATTCGTAATGTGGGGATTATTTGTTTTTGGTGAAATTATTGAACCTGAGAAAATTGTATTTGTTAATTCATTCTCTGATCAAGAAGGTAATATGGTTCGCGCTCCATTTTTTGAAGTTTGGCCATTGGAAATTCAAAACACTTTAACTTTAGAAGAAAATGATGGTAAAACAACAATTACATTAAAAGGTTTTCCGATCCATGCTACTGATGAAGAAGTTGCTGCATTTATTGCAAATAAAGATTCTATGCAACAAGGTTTCACTGGTACATTTGACCAGCTTGATGAATATTTAGCTAAAACATCATTATAAGATCAATACCCTTTAAAGCTTGAAAATAGCTTTAAAGGGTATTTTTTAATGCTATTAATAATAAACAACCTTCGTTTTAGCAATTAAATCATGCAATGTTTTCCGATCTTTTCGGAAGATAAAAAAGAGATCTATTAGATACAAAATTCCGATTGCTTCTATAAATATTGGCAAATTTAGCTGACAACCAAAAGCGAATATCGAACGTAATGTCATTGTTTTGAAATCAACTAAGTCATCTGTATCCCTCACAACCATAATACTTAATAATCTTTTTCCTATTGTTTGTCCGTTCCAAATATAGGTTGGTACTATGACATAAAATAGGAAAATAAATAGTAGCGACCAAATTGAATATAGAAACAGTTGCTTACTACTAAACATAAATAAATCTAAAATGTCTTTACTTTCTAACCCAAGTATTAGTAACCCCAGTTTAGAAAATAAAAGATTTATAGAGCCATCGATCCAAGCTGCAAACAATCTTCTAATACGACTTGCCAGTTCAAAATCCATCTAGAACCTCATTCCACATTTTTATAAAAAAATGGATATTAATCGATATACTCTATTATACTTATGGAATTTTGATTTTGATTAGTGATTTTTAACTATTTGTCTTAATTTTTTTATACAAGCTACATAATTAGCATTTTTGAATAAATGAGGTGATTTTTTTTCCATTACGAAAAAAATAAGACCACAAAAAATATTTTGTGGTCTATGTACTATTTTTCATATTGGTTTAATATTAATTTTTGATTGTTTAACTGCAACCGTTTTCAATAATTTCTGTAGTTCTCTTAAATCAGTGTCCAACTGATGACGAATCTTTACTACTTCTTGATGATTGTCATTATTTTGATTTTGAGCTTCTTGCAACTTGATTCGTTTTTCTTCAATATTTCGTTCTAAAGATCTGGCTGTCCTAAAAAACATTCAAATTACCTCCTTTTCAAAAAAGTATGAACACGCTTTCATTTTTATCTATAATACTATAAAAAAATATCTTAAGTCTTTCTAAATGTGAATATTTTTTGAACTTAATTTCAGTTACTTTAGATCTTCAATATTTCACCTAATTAAATTCAACTCTTCTTAATAAGCAATTTTGAACACGCTTTCATTTTTATCTATAATACTATAAAAAAGTAATTAATTAAATATCTAAATATGTCTATTCTTTGAACTTATTAAAAAAACATAAAAAAATAATAACTTGGAATTAATCATTTATTTATGATTTCTTTAATCTTTAATTATAAGTATGGGGAGGTTCTTAACAACCTCCATCCATACGAATTAGATTAAACTAAATTATACAATTTAGAGTATTTATCTTCTATGTAATCAATAAAGTATATTACATTTAAATCTTCACCTGTAACATCTACTAATAATTCTTTCGGTTCTTTTAGTTTTCCATATTGGTGAATATTAAGGGTTAGCCAATTAACAATTTGATGAATCTCACCGCTTTTTAAGATTGTTTCATAATCGCTTAAATCCTGTTTCATTTTATGCTTAAACTGTGCTGCGTACATTGCACCTAATGCATACGAAGGAAAATAACCAAAATCTCCACCTGCCCAGTGAACATCTTGAAGAACTCCTTCTCGATCGTTTGATGGAATGATACCTAAGTATTCTTCCATTTTATCATTCCATACTTTTGGCAAATCCTTTACTTGTAAATCACCATCAAACAGTTCTTTTTCAATTTCATATCGAACCATTATATGCAATGGGTATGTACATTCGTCCGCTTCAATTCGAATTAACGATGGTTCACTATGATTTATTGCTTTATAAAATTCTTCTACCGATAAATTTTTAAAATACTCACCAGTTTTTGCAATTAAGCTTTCATACTGAGCTTCCCAAAACTCTTTACTTCTTCCAATCATATTTTCAAAGAATAATGATTGAGACTCATGAATCCCCATCGATGCACCTTCACATAATGGTGTCCCAATTAAATTCGATGATAAATTTTGCTCATAAAGTGCATGGCCACATTCGTGAATGGTTCCAAAAAGCGAGCTCATAAAGTTATCTTCTATATATTTCGTTGTTACACGAACATCACCAGGATTTAAAGTAATCTGAAATGGATGAACTGTTTCATCTAAACGACCAGAATCGAAATTATAACCTAATTTTACAAGTATCTCTTCACTAACTTCTTTTTGAAGAGCAATTGAAATCGGTTGTGACAATTCTTCGCGAATTAGTTTAGTTTGCGAATTTGAAATTTTCGCAACTAATGGTACAAGACTTTCTCTTACTTTACCAAAAACTTCATCAAGCTTCCCAGTTGTCATACCAGGTTCATAAAAACTTAATAATGTATCATATTTCTTATCCTTGTAGCCCCAATATTCAATGAATTGCTTTTTCATTGCTACAATTTTCTCTAAATATGGTTGGAACTTACTAAAGTCACCTTCAGTTTTAGCGTCTTCCCAAGCATTTTCACTTAATGAACAAAGCTTTACATATTCTGCATATTCATTTTTAGGGATTTTACAGTTTAAATCATAATTTTTTCTACATTCCTTAACAGATTTTTCAATGATTTCACTTAAGTTTCCTGTGCCTATTTCTTTTTCCAATAAATTTAAATAGTTTTCCATCGTACTTGATGTTGTCATTTCAAATACTTCTGCTGAAAGCTCACTGATGACATTTGATCTTTGTTCAGCCCCATTTTTAGGCGCACCCGTTCTTAGGTCCCAATACATAACATTAATTGCTTCATTATAATTTTCGATCTTCTTTAAATAGTCAGTAAATTCTTCTTGGATTTTATTAATTTCCATATTTACCCCTCATTTCTAAATATTAGGATTTTAATTTCATTCTATCATAACTTTTAAAATGAATTAATATTAAGCTTCAAAAGCAATTTTATTATCAGAAATCATATGATTAAGTTTATATAAAAGACATAATCAATAAAAATATTGTACAATACAGCAAGGTGATGTTATGAAAATATTATTATTAGGAGCAACTGGAAGAGTCGGTACTTTTTTAGTGGATTTATTATTAGAAGCAAAATGTGAAGTAATTGCTTTAGTAAGAGATGAACAAAAAATAACGATTCATCATGAAGCTCTTACAGTTTTAAAAGGAAATACGCTAAATGAAAAAGATTTAAATTTAGCTTTAGAAAACGTTGATGGAGTAATTTCTGCCTTAAATACTGGAGGTGAGAATATTTTATCTAAAACAATGGGACTTCTAATCCCTCTTCTTGAAATGAAAAAAATAGGTAGGATCGTTACAATTGGAACTGCTGGTATTTTACAATCAAGAGTAGATCCAACCATTCTACGTTATAAAAGCTCTGAATCAAAACGCAAATCAACAACTGCAGCAACTGATCATGAAAAAGCTTATAACTTATTAAATGAAAGTCAGTTAAATTGGACGATTGTTTGCCCAACTTACTTACCAGATGGTCCAATAACTAAAAATATTCGTGCTGAAAAGAATTATTTACCGATTGATGGCCATCGTATAACAACTGGAGATACAGCTTTTTTCGCATTTAAGGAATTTTTTGAATGCAATTTTAGTAAAACTAGAGTTGGAATTTGTAATTAAAAAAGCTAGCGAATGCTAGCTTTTTAAGATGGATTAACTGGTAAACTGTTTAAGATTTTATCTTTCGTTTCATTGTTTAGATCATTCTCAATAAATAAAACGATTTTACCTTTATCTTCATGACTACGGATTAGTCGTCCAATACCTTGGCGTAATCTTAATAACATATACGGCTCATCAATCTCGAAGTAAGGGTTTTGTGAATTTTGACGTTTTGATTGGAATACAGGATCATTTGGCGGGAATGGTAGCGCATGGATTATCACTTGACTTAGTGACATTCCTTGAATATCTAATCCTTCCCATAAATGAACAGCACATAAAGACGCGTTAATATCTTCTTGGAATTTTTGTACAATCGAACTAATTTCTTCTTCACCTTCAAAGTATAAATTGAAGTCTAATTTTTCTTTTTCAACTTGCAGTTTAAATTTTTTCATTTCTTGAGTTGAATTGAAGAGAATTAATGTACTTCCGTTATTATCCATTAACTTCTCAATAATCTTTTCATTTTTTTCCTCAATTTTGGTTGGATCTACTTGATACAACTCTATTTTCATTTGTTCATTATAATCAAACGGAGAATTAACTGAAAATGATAAGTAATCTTTTATCCCTAAACTACCTGCAATATAATCAAAAGAACTATTTTGAGAAAGAGTTGCAGATGAGAATACAATCGGCATTTTTTGATTAAATACTTTTTCTTGTAAAAGCTCATTTACAGCCTTTGGCATGATGACTAATATTAATTCATTTTGATTATACTCAATCCATTGAATTGCTGTAATTTCATTAATAAATAAATTTAAGCAACGTTCAACATCATCTAAATGCTCATCAACAATATTTAACTGATATTCATCAATCGTATACATTTCACTTTCAAAGACTAACTCATCACCAATGCTACTAATTTGAGACTTTAATCTCCTTGCTAACTTAATTAATCTTTCATTCATATTCAGTTTAAAACGTCTAGATCCTTCAACCTCTTCAGTATTATTATCTAATTCAAAAAAGAATTGATCGTACGTTTCTAATGTATCTTCTAGTAACTGTTGGAAGCTTTCACGCGTACCTGATTGCATTAAAAATGATAAAAATGTATTTAATGTCTCTTGTTGCAGACGGTAAGTTAACGATTTTTGACTTGCAAATTCAAGTAAATGTCCTTCATCAAATACGACACAGCTTGGATTAGGAAGTAATGGCAATTGACCTTCACGTTTTCTAGATTCTACCGTCCAAATATGCTCCATATAAAATTCTTGTGAGCATACAATTAGGTCAGTTGCTTTACGATAATGTTCTCTTGATAGAGTTTGTCCACATCTATGTCTTTGTTCACAAGTAGAGCAATCCTGGAAATAATCATATGAAATTGTATCCCACTCTTCATCTGTTAAGTCCTTATATTCTGTACGGTCTCCATATGGAGTAAATTTTTGGAGTGTACCATAATCATTTACAAAGCTTGGTAAATTTTCATAAACACCTAAAACAGCATCCGAAACATCAATTTCTGAACGTTGTAAATCTAATTTTTTTAAACATAGATAATTTGTAGTTGATTTTGCTAATCTAACGTCAATTGACAAATTTAAAGCATTCGATAATTTTTCAATATCCCCATTTTTCTTTACTAGCTGTTCAATTAAAGATTCATCAGCACATGCGATAATAGCTGGCTTACCTGTATATCTTGCATAGCATAAACAATATAGTAAATAGACAAACGTTTTACCTGTACCAACGCCTGCTTCAGCAAAAATAACTTTCTTTTCTTTAAACGCTCTTTCAACCTGATAAGCCATAAAAATTTGCTCATCTCTTAATTCATAGCCTGCATCTGGTAATAAATCGTAAAAAACGTCCCCAATCCATTCCCCTAGCTTTTCAATGAATTGGTCTTGCTTTCCTACCTCAAAAGGTAATTTAGTTGAATGACTCATTGCTACCCCCAAAATGTAAATTAAAAAGAAAAAGTCCTCGTTTGAGAACTTTAATTTTGCAAATTTATTCGATCCATTATATTATTTAAAAATTGTCTCTACCCGCTATCATACAAAAAATGTGAGGGAAAGGCAAGGGAAATAAGGCATGATTACCTAAAGACTAAGTGAATTGTATATTTTGAACGAAATAAATTTGCTTTTAAATTCTTATAACTTTCTAGTTAACTTTACCAGCCTTTTGCCTGCTTTATCATTTCTTCAACAATCATTTGAGATTTTAATGCTTCTTCTCCATTGATTGATGGATTTTCATCAGAGTTTAAGCAATTGATAAAATGGTTAATGCAATCCTCAAAACCTCTTTGTTTTAATGTTGTGTCCCATGATGATGAAAAAGAATTATTTATTGAGTTATTTTGTTCTACTTCGAAGTTGTTCATATTTTTTACCCTTATAATCGAACCTTCAGTAATTAATTCTAAGCGCTCAAGATTTGTTCCTGCCATTCGGTGCATTACTGAATTAATAGTAGCTCCTTTTAACGATTCAAATTGGTGAGTAGCATACTCTAATTGATTAGTATGAGTAAGTTTGACTCTACCATTAATTAAGTTAACTTCTCCATCTGCAAACCATCTAATTGTATCAATTAAATGTAAATAATCATCTAGCATCGTAAACTCGAATGAATTAGACCCAACTTTATTCTCTCGATGTTTTTCAAATCTGATTACCGCTATATTCTTTGCCTGTTCTTTTGCCTGCACATACATTGGACAGAATCGGCGGTTGAATCCAACCATAAGTTTTCGATTTAGTTTAATACTTAATTCAGTTAATTTCTCTGATTCTGGCAATGTAGCTGCTAGAGGTTTATCAACATAAACATCTTTACCTTTATTTAGTAAATACGATACAACCTCAAAATGTGAACTAGTTGCACTATGTACAAAAACTGCGTCACTTTGTTCTGCCAGTAATTCCAAGCTTTCAAAATCTTGAATTCGATATTGTGAACATATTTTCTTACGTTTTTCTTTATTTGGTGAAAATGCACCGATAAAATCCCAGTTTTCTTCTTTTGTAAGAATTGGTAGATATGCTTTTTGTGCAATATTGCCTAATCCTACCATTCCAATACGTGGTTTTTTCATTTTTCATCAGTCCTTTAAATTGGCTTATTTTTCTAGATTTATTGTAACAAATTATCTTTCTTCATTTAAAAGAAAAATGATTATATTTCAAAATTATCTAATGGCAATAACATTCGAATTATCGGGAAATCTATAAAATAATCATAAAAATGGTAGTTTGGAGGTGTTTATTTGTACTTATATTCTTTAATACAGACTAATTTTGATACAAATGATGATATAAGTGTTGTAAGAGACCTTTATTTACTTCAGCATGAAAAGAGTTTCTCTAATGATGAATTCCATGATCTTGTCACTCAATATAAAAGTACTGCAGAAACGAATTGGCATGTTGCACATTCACTTGAAAAAAATCATGGCTTTAGAATTGTACCTGCAATAAATTTATAGTGCTAACAAAACGAATTCAATTTTTGTTCAAGTTTTGTTCGTAAAAACTATAACGAAATACGTTATTATAAATAAAAAGGTGCCCCAATCGTCTGAATAGACATTGGGAACACCTTTTTAACCTTTTTAACCTTTTTAACCTTTTTACTCTTCGATTCTTCTTGGAGGTCTTTTTCCAAAGTACTGATAATAGTCAGTTTTAATGAAACCATTAAATAATTTACGTTTCTTTGTTGCTGGTTTACCGTAAAATTGTTCAAATCCCTCATGACTAGTAAGTAGATACACTGACCATGTATCTAATTTTGTAAAAACATTCCCCATATCTGAATATAACTTTTCAACGTAAGGTCGATCGTTTAATCGTTCACCATATGGTGGGTTGGTAACAACATATCCATACTCAGATTTAGTAGTAAAGTCTTTTACTTGCATTTGTTTAAATACAATTGAATCTGATAATCCAACTTCATCAGTATTCGCTATTGAAACATTAATCATTCGATGATCAATATCTGAACCGATTATTTCTAGTTTTTGATCATAATTTGCTAAGTCTTCTGCTTCTTGTCTTGCTTCATTCCATCTTTTTTTACCGATCCAATGCCAATCTTCAGACGCAAAGCTTCTAAACGATCCTGGAGCGATATTATGTCCAATTAAGGCAGCCTCAATTGGAATTGTACCAGATCCACAAAATGGATCAACAAAAGGTAGATCAGCATTCCAATTCGTTAGTAATACTAATGAAGCCGCAAGTGTTTCTTTTAATGGTGCTTCACCTTGATCTACACGATACCCTCTTTTATGTAAGCCTTCACGACCAGTAGTATCAATCGTTAATGTTACGATATCTTTTAAAATAGAGACCTCTACTCGAAATAATGGACCATCTTCAATTAACATACCTTGAATATTTTGGATTGTTTTTAATTTATCAACAATTGCTTTTTTGACGATTGCTTGGCAATCTGATACTGAAAATAATTTTGATTTATGCGATTTTCCTGACACAGGAAATTGACCGTTTCTTGGTATAAACATATGCCAAGGTAGGGCTTTTGTTTTTTCAAATAATTCATCAAATGAGGTTGCCTTAAATTCACCAACACGAAGTTTCACTCGGTCAGCTGTTCTAAGCCACAAATTTGCTTTCACAATTCCAGCTTCGTCCGCTTTAAATAATACTCGACCATTTTCAACTACTACATCTTCAAACCCTAGGCTTTTTATTTCTCTAGCGACTAGAGCTTCGATCCCCATTGCAGCAGTAGCAATTAATGTATATTTCGCCAATTTAACCACCTATCTCATTCATATTAAGAATGAACTTTTCTTTTCATATTTTCATTTTGATTCCTATTTTCATTATGGACAATTTACGTCGAAATTACAAAAAACTCTCCATAGAATGAA
The DNA here is from genome assembly GCF_002575105.1 of Bacillus sp. AFS053548. Lineage (NCBI taxonomy): Bacteria > Bacillati > Bacillota > Bacilli > Caryophanales > Bacillaceae > Bacillus > Bacillus sp. AFS053548. The sequence goes on from NZ_NUHI01000085.1 coordinate 32,296, forward strand.
GAGTTTTTAACAGTTTCATCATTTCATATGTTCTGTAAGCCATGTTCTGTACCATTCGTACTTCAAGCGGCTCTCGCCTCGTACTACTAGGTGGTAATCATCTATCTACAGAATAATCTGTCCCTTTCTCAGTTCAATTCCTTTGAAAGGATTCCCCTACCATAATTTGGGTTTCTCGCTCGTGGGGTTTACCGCGTTCCACTCCTCTCATTTCTTCGAGGACTACGTCACTGTGGCACTTTAAAGGTAGTAGAACCATATCCATAAAGGACTTAGGTCCGTTCCCTGCCGTTAGCTGATTACACAGCTACCCTATCTTATGACTTCGATGGGCACGAACACTACAGCCATCGCAGGACTGTGCGAGCATGGACTTTCCTCAACAACGTCAAGCGTTGCAGCGATTACCCGAACATATTGAAACGAACATTTATTAGTATAGTAAATAATACTTAAGTTTGCAATGCTTTCTTAAAATATAAATTAAGTTAAAATTATTCGAATAGTTTACTACCAAAAACATGCTTCTCTAAATTTGATAATCTTTTTAGAACATCAGTATTCGTATTATTAAAAGGTGATGGTGGAGGTGTAGCTGTGTTCTTTTGGTCCTCCAACAATTTTTTATACTTTGCATTTTCTTGTTGTAGGGCTACGATTTGATTTTGAAACGATTCATAATCTTTAATGATACTGTCTAAGTATTGGTCCACTTCTTCTTGATTATATCCTCGCATTGAAACTTTAAACTCTTTATTTAGGATATCTTTTATACTTAGTTTTATTTTTGTTGATTCCATGTGTGTCACCCCAAAACATTTAGAAATATTTACCTTCTATTTTTTCAAACTCTTCATAAATTGTCAATTATCTATTCTATATTTCCCTATATTTATTGTCATCATTCTCAAATGACTCTTCTGCAATCACTTGTAAATCGTCAAATGTGATGATTTCTACAGGATAATTAAATAGTTCATTTTTCTTGTATGCTAAATCATATAAATATCTAGAGCTCCCTTCTTTTTCATTATCGTAAAATAAAATACATCCGTCACTTTTACTAACTAAAAATTCATTTTTAGCTTTTAACTGAATTGGAGATTCGTATGGCTTTCTTGAAATTGAGTCGACGTGATCCGCCCCAATTAAGATTTCATTATAATATTCTTTATTTGCTTCATTCCAATTTTTCTCTTGATCTTCGTATGGTGTAAAAATACCCAACTTTATTTCGGGATAATCAAGCTGTAGTTCGAATACTACTTCTGCGGCCCATAATTCAGTACCCATTTGCCCTGAAATAATAATCCATTCTAGTTCATCTATAAATAAAAGTATTTTATTTTTTATTGCTTTTTTTATGTACTTAACTGCATCGTGTTTATTCGAAAAAATTCCTAATTCAAATGATTTATAACCAGATATAAGTAGTATCTTCATATTACCTCACAATAATAAATTAGGAAGAACTAAAAGTTCTTCCACAAATTAAATTTTATTTTATTAAATACTCTGCTTTATTTCAAATATTTAGTAACAAATATATATTGTAAGTATAAATTTATCTCGCAAAAATCATTTAAATAATATTCAAATGTAGAAATTTATATTGAGGGAATCTAATATTTAACTTTGAATAGTAGTCATAAGCTTAGTGGAAATCAACTATTAAGACCAATTAAAGATCAATATTTCAATATTTGATTGCTGCTCATAGAGGATATTTTATTCCCTTTTAGATTAGTTATTGTGATAGGAATATTATTGTTAAAATTTTTTCGTCGAAATTTTATGATAACATTACATATAAAGCTTGTTTAAAACTTGTAAAAATAATTAATGTTAATGTAATTGTGAAAAAAAATAAAAAAAGTATTTTGTTCAAAATTATCCTCTCCAATATCCTAAATATACTTTAATGTCAACTTTTTTATTTTATTAGGTTTGAACATATTTCACAACAATAAATTTAATAATGATTAAAAGTTTAAATATTCTGATTTTTTCGAGTATACACAATGATTGCCGAATGCATTTTATTCCTTTAAAATGAGTTATGAAATCGTTTTAAATATAGATAATTAATGCAATTCAAGGAGTAAAAAATGATTAACAAAAATTCCCCAATACCAATTTATCATCAATTATTAGAATACATAAAATGTAAAATCGCTTCAGGTGAATACCCTTCTGATGAATTGATTCCATCAGAAAGAGAGTTTTCAGAGAAATTCCAAATATCTCGTATGACCGTTCGACAAGCATTAAATAATTTAGTTCAAGAAGGAATTGTTTACAGACAAAAAGGTAAAGGTACATTTGTTAGTCGTCAAAAAGTTGAAAAAAAAATTAGTAGATTAAATAGTTACACTGAAGAAATGATTGAGAGAGGTTTAAAACCGAGTAGTAGATTAGTTCAATTTGATATTTTAAATTCTGATAAAGCATTATCCAATATACTAAAGATAAAAGAAAACGATCCTATTTATTTTATAAAACGGGTCCGTTTAGCAGACTCAATTCCTATGTCGATTGAAAGTATCCACGTGTCATGCGATATTGCTCCAAACCTTAATCAAAGTGTTTTAGAAAAATCATTCTTTGATTATGTAAATGCCAATATTCCAGATCCTATTCAATATGCTGATCAATCGATTCAAGCTAGAATGCCTTCTGAAGAAGAAGCGCAATTATTAGAAATTCCTCCGAATTGTCCCGTATTAGCAATTTATCGTACAACTTATTTAAGAAGTGGCAAAGTTTTAGAGTACGAATTAACTGTTTACAGAGCAGACCGCTACAAGCTTGTACACTCTTTATCTAGAAATGATTAATAGTATAGAAAGTAAATTCTTTTTACGATTTAAAAAAGCCAGGAGATCCTGGCTTTTTTTTACTTGAATAAAACCCCTATTTGTTTAAATAATCCACCTACTTGATTCATGGTATTCATCATTTGACCAGCAGTAGACATCATTTTTGGGACATCGTATGAACCTGAACCATTTTTAAATTGATTTAATATTGATGAAAACTGAAAAGATTGACCATTATTATTTTGTTGGTTTAATTTTTTGGGTTGAGTTGGATAAGGTGTAGTAGGCGCAAACATTGATGGAGTTGTAAATGGACCTTGTTGTAGCATTTGAGCATGTTGAGGTTGCATTGAATACTGGTGATTTTGAGGGCTGCTTAAATAGTCCGTTTGATTACCGAATTGTGAAGGATACATTGGCATATATGGATATTGGTTTTGCATCACTCCATAATAATTAGGATCGTATTGATACCCTTGGTTATATGAAACAGTAGGATGCTGCATTGGAAAGTGTTGTGGTGTTGCATACTGCATTTGACTTTGATCATAACTACCTGTTTGTATTGATGATCCCCCATAAGGAGATGGCTCAATCATCTGTGATTGTTGGATTGTTTGAGGTGATTGGGTTAGTTGAGTTGGTTGAGCTGGTTGTATTAGTTGAGTCGATTGTGCATGTTGTATTAGTTGAGTCGATTGTGCATGTTGTGTCTGTTGCGATTGAACTGGCGGTTGTAGTGTATTCATAGTAGGGTTTTGGGAAAAAGGTTGAATTGTATTTCCATAGTAACGCTGATTTTCATTAGATATTTGATTCATTTCTGGAAAATTAAAATTCTCATCAATCATTTGGTTTTGCTTTCTAAACCATTCAAAGCTGTTATCTGAATGATTTGGAGGAAACATTTGAGATTTCATATTCTCACATCCATTATAAGTTTTCTCATTTATAAATATGTTACAAATGCCTATTCTGTTACTTCTATTATCTTATGCGCTATTTGTCATAATATGTCGGAAGTTTAAATTTTTAAAAAAATTTAAATTTTAAATATTTATGGTACATTTTATTTAGTTATACAAGTTGTTAATTATATTTTAATGTTGGAGGGGTAATAATGACTTTACAAGAATTAAAGAGCAAGTTTATTTCATCAAAAAGTTTCGAACCAACTGACTTTAATCAATTAATGGACTTTTTACAACAAAATTACCTAAATGGTGAGGTTACTATTCAACATTACAGAGAATTAGTTAAAGAACTTGAACTATTTGGCGCTTGTAAGCCAATTTAGTTATCGGGAATATAATATTATAAGAAATAAAGCGATACACATTTACTAAATAGTAAATGTGTATCGCTTTATTTAATTCCATTATTCTCTTACCCCTTCATTAAAAACAAATATGTTTTACTTTTATATATATTTATTAAATATTAAATGCTAATTGTCTTCCTAAAAATGGTGTTGAGATCCAACTACCACCCTCTTTTGCTTGACTTACTTTCTTTTCAAAATGATGAAGATGCACTGTTGTTGACTGGATCTTATTTAAAAGTAAATTCTTTTCTTCATCACATTTTTGATCAATTCTTAAAGCTAAGGAGTGCTCAATAAATTCAACCTCATTTAAAAATTCATCAATTGCTCGAAAAAAATCATCTCTTTGAATTAACTCCATACAGTTCAACTCCTCTTCCTATTTTTCTAAATTTTCTTTACAGAATAAATTCAACAACAATTCATCTACCTCCTTCCCTAGTGACAAAACTAGAACTATTTCGCTAAACAAAGTGAATAAAGGTATTTTCATCTATAATTTCGACAAAAAAACTTGTAACGTTGAACAGAATTGGGAAAGGTATATTACATGGAGGTGTTTCAAATGGCAAAAAACAAAAATGAAAAAAAGAAAAAACAAGAAAAAAGTAAAAGTCAACAAACTGGTAATCCAAAATTAGATGGTCCTAATATCCCTGCTACATAACCAATGGGAACACTCGATTTTGATCGACATTCTTTCTATTGAAAAATCGATTAAAAAGAAAAAAGCTAGCATATTAGTGCTAGCTTTTTTCTGAATGTTGAAATATAAAATGGTCAATAGAGAAAACTGACATTAGCTGAACATTTATTAATGATGAAATTATCATTTTTTTTGGATGATCTATTAAATGGCTTTAATGAGTAATTAATTGACAAGGTTTGTTTTTCAACAGTGTGAAAAAAAGCTAACATTTTTATTGAAAAATCGCTTTCAATTTTAACAATGAACCAAGCAGCTCTTGCTTTATTAAAAAAGATTGTTTAAAACTATCTCCATTAATAACTTCCTCATATTCATACCATTCATTTAAAATTTTACTATTTGTATACCAATCATCTAGAGCAGTTCGTGTGTGAGGAATTATTGGATAAACATCTCTTAATTTCGGATTATTAGAACTTGTAATTCCAACTAACCCCTCATAATCACTTCTACTGCCTGTGTGATTAGTTTGCATAGCAAAAACGATAAATTCATTGTGTAAATCCTCGTGAAATAAAATTGAATATAATTGTTTACCAATTTGAATCCTTTTCGTTAAATCTTCAAATTGGTAAACACCGAGTCCATATAGTTCACCATTACTTGTCGGAAATATAACATAACTAAGTTTTAATTGTTCCTGTAGTTTAAATGCTAAAGAATTAAAAACTTCACTTTTAAAAAATTTATTTTGAATGACAGGTCTTTCAATCATATTTTGTTCGTTAATAATCAATGAATAAACTAGTCTTTTCTTATCACGATCCGTCCAATATTTCTCCCATTCAATTTCCATAAAACTAGATACTGAAAAATATTTCAATAAATAAAATAATGGCTTATTTTTCACTTTTGAATATTCAAAAAGAAGTAACTGTGGAAATGCATCTAAAAAAATAATCCAATTTGCCCGTTCATACGTCATAAAAAGCTGTTTTCTTTGTTTAAGACTTAGTCCATTAACGAATATTTGGTTTTCTAAATCAGTCATGTTATAGCCTGCATTACGTGACACCATACTTGCAAGAAAAGACCACTCTATTTCACTTTGTCTTAAAAAATATTCTTGGTATGCAATCGTTCTAGAAATATTATCTGCATTATATTTAACTGTTTCTTTCTTTATTAAATCAATAAGTTTTGCTTCTTCCTGTGATAAATTGTGATCTTCTCTTCTTTTTTTTATGAAACCTTTCCAGCTTTCATGGTTTGCATTCATTGACTCACCCCAAGCAATCTGGTATTTTTTTACACGAACATCTGTTTTAGTGCTATAATACAAGTTGTATGTAAATTAAGGTGGAGTTGGTTTTATGACAATAAGTTACCCAAATCGAAGAAATAATGTAGTTCAAAAAAATAACGAAATACAAGTAAAATCAAATAATACGTATAGTAATCGCGGAATGTCCCTTGAAGATGATTTAAATGCTACTAATACGTATTATTTATCAAATAACATCGCAAACATACATAAAAAACCAACACCTGTACAAATCGTAAAAGTAGACTATCCAAAAAGAAGTGCTGCAGTTATTAGAGAAGCCTATTTTAAGCAACCATCAACTACCGACTATAATGGCATCTATAAAGGGAAGTATATTGATTTTGAAGCTAAGGAAACCAATAATAAGACTAGTTTTCCTTTACAAAATTTCCATTTACACCAAATAGAGCATATGGAAAATGTACTGAATCATGGTGGAATTTCGTTTGTCATATTAAAATTTTCATTATATAATGAAATTTATTTTATGAAAGCAACTGATATTCTTACCTTTTGGAAAAGGCAAACAGATGGTGGAAGAAAATCAATTTCTAGAGAAGAATGCAAAGAGTATGGAACGTTACTTAAATCAAGTTATCCAATCATTGTTCCTTACTTAAAATGTATCGATGAACTTTTTGTAATTTAATATTTTAATAATTTCATTAAGTTCATTTGAAAGGCAGGAGAAACAAAAAAATGGCAAAAGAGTATAGTTCACGACAGGAACGAAAACAAATGGAAATGGAAAAGCCTTCAGATGTGAAACCCAAAAAACGTGAAGGTTTATGGAAAAAGATTACTTTATCAATATTAACTTTAGCGGTACTTTGTATTCTCGGGGGAGTTGGAACTTTCTATTATTTAGTAAGTGATGCACCTAAACTTGATGAATCAAAGCTTAAAGTACCTTTATCGTCTACGATTCTAGATAAAAATGGGAATGTTATTGCTGAGCTAGGAACTGAACAAAGAACGAAAGTTTCATATAACGAGATTCCTAAAGTAGTAGAAGATGCTTTTATTGCTACTGAGGACGTACGTTTTTATAAACATAAAGGTGTTGATATCCGCCGTGTGCTTGGCGCAGTTTTAGCTAATATTACTGGTGGATTTGGATCACAAGGTGGTAGTACAATTACTCAACAAGTTGTCAAAAACTCATTCTTGTCTCCACAAAAAACAATTAAACGTAAAGTACAAGAATGGTATTTATCATTCCAGCTTGAACAAAAATATTCTAAACAACAAATTTTAGAAATGTATTTAAATAAAGTTTACTTCTCTAATGGTCTAAAAGGCCGAGGAGTATATGGTGTAGCAAAAGCAAGTGAAACATATTTTAGTACAGATTTATCGAAAATTACGTTACCTGAAGCAGCTACACTTGCTGGTATGGTACAAAGTCCAAATAACTACAATCCAGCAAAACATCCGGCTGAATCAGAAGCTAGAAGAAATGTTGTATTAAGCCAGATGAAAAAATATGGTTATATAACGAATGAACAATATGCTAAAGCAAAAGCAATTCCGGAGAAATCAATAGTTAAAGTTCATGAAAGTGGACAAACAAAATATCAAGCATTCATTGATGTCGTTATGGATGAGGTTAAAAAATACGGTGATGCAGATATAAATACAGATGGATTAACAATCGAAACAACTTTAGATCCAAAAGCACAAGATAAAGCAGATGAAATTATTAATCGAGGATCTGAATTTTATCCAAGTGATGATTTCCAAACTGGTTTTGTATTAACTGACACTAAAACAGGTGAAATTAAGGCTGTAGGTGCTGGAAGAAATACAACTAGTGGCGGTTTAAATTTTGCAACAGATATTAAAAGACAACCTGGTTCAACTATTAAACCAATCCTAGACTACGGTCCAGCAATTCAATATTTAAAATGGTCTACTAACCATCAACTTGTTGATGAGCCATATCAATATTCTGATGGGACACCTATTCGAAACGCTGATAAATCATATAAAGGTAAATTATCGATTCGTAAGGCGTTAATCGGTTCAAGAAATATTCCTGCTTTAAAAACAATGCAGCAAGTTGGATTAGATAAATCACGTGAATTTGGTAACGGACTTGGATTTAACTTCCAAAAGGACAGTTTTTATGAGTCTCATGCAATCGGTGGTTTTACAGGTGTATCTGCAATGGATATGGCAGGTGCATATGCAGCCTTCGGTAATGGCGGTGTTTATATAAAACCACATGCTGTTACAAAAATTATCTATCAAGATAAAACTGAAAAAGTATTAGCTCCTGAACCAAAACAAGCAATGAGCGATTACACTGCATATATGATTACAGATATGCTACGTGACGTTGTTAAGGCTCCAGGCGGTACGGGTGGTAGAGCTAATGTACCTGGACTAGATATGGCAGGTAAAACTGGTACTACAAACTACCCACAAGAAGTAAAAGACAAATATGGCTTCCCTTCAAACGCAACTCGAGATAGTTGGTTTGTTGGTTATACTCCAGATGTTACTATTTCGGTATGGACTGGATATGAGAAAAATAAAGAAGGTCATTATTTAAGTAAGACATCAACAAATCTAGCTAAATATATTGCTAGAGATATGTTAGCAGCAACAGCTGATCGTTCATCTGAGTTTCATAAACCAAGCTCAGTTGTAAAGGTACAAGACGAATTATATATTAAAGGTGAAAAAATGGATGATCTACCTACACCTGATACATTAGATCCAGCTAAAAGTGTTACAGCGAAATATGATGAAAAAACGAGCAGTGTTTCGTTAAATTGGCAGTATCCTTCTGATTTACTTGCTTCTACTACTTTTGAAGTTAACTATGATATTAACGGTGTTAAAGGCCAAACTCAAAAAGTAAATGGAACATCAGCAAAAATTAATGGCATCGTAGCTGGAAACAAAGTAAAAATTACAATCGTGGCAACAAATGGCGAAACTAAGAGTGCTGCGGTTACTGTTACAGTCGATTTAACTACTACCCAAGAGCCTACTACCCCACCAGCTGATAATAATGGTAATGGTAACGGTAATAATGGTAATGGCAACGGTAATAATGGTAATGGCAACGGTAATAATGGTAATGGTAATGGTAACGGCACTGGCACTGGTGACGGCACTGGCACTGGTGACGGCACTGGTACTGGTGACGGTGGTACTGGTGACGGTGGTACTGGTGACGGTACTGGTGACGGTACTGGTGATGGTACGGGTACTGGTGATGGTGGCGGTACTGGTGATGGTAATACAAATCCAACTACACCTCCTACTACACCAGATCCAACTAAACCATCAAAACCATCAAAACCAACTAATACGAATCCAACTTCGTATAACTCAGATTCATACACTAATAATCGATTTAATAAGTTGGAACGTAATATTATTGCATAAATTAAAAACCTCCTCGTTTTTTGAGGAGGTTTTTCTATGTAATTAATCTAAACATTGAGCCTAAGTATAACCAATTTACTCTAAATCTAAAATAAGCCTCCTCATCTTGAGGAGGTTATTTTTTGCTTATAATAAAGCTTTTCTAACTCTGTATATAAGCCAGAAAGTTGAATGAAAGAGTGATAGTGATCTGGTTGATTTAATACAAAACTAATACGCTCGTCTAAATTGATTGGCTTAATCTTTAATTTATCTAACTCAAGTAATAAATTATTTAAATTAAGAAGCATTTGGCCATTTATCCATGTAAGAATTGATATAAAATTAGCTAGGCCTCTTATCATCGGCTCACACGCAAGTTTTCGATTCCGTTGCTTAAAGTAGTTAGAAATGTGTTCAGATTCCTCTTTCCATTCATTAATCATCTCTTTAATAATTTCATCGCTTTCATTCGGGATGTTAAAGCTCTTATTAACTAGAATCTGATTGCTTTCATAAAAAAACGGTTTATTTTTAATTTTGATTTCTTCATTGATTATTTGTTCATTAGCATTGTCTTTATAAAATGGCGTAACAATAAAATCCTTATAAATACTATTTGTCATTTACTTTCTTCACTTTCATTCGTTTTTTCCCTTCTCTACACATATCAAGTAAAGGACATACTTCACAACTCGGCCTTTGAGCTTTACAATGGTATCTACCAAAAAATATGAGTCGATGATGAGTTACTCCCCAGTCTTCGATCGGAACTTTTTTCATTAATGTCTCTTCTACTTCTAAAACAGAATCTTTCCAACGGCATATAGCTAATCTTTTTGAAACTCTCTCAACATGAGTATCTACTGCGATTGCTGGAATATTAAATGCGACTGACATTACTACATTAGCTGTCTTTCTACCAACTCCAGGCAATTTTACAAGTTCTTCTCTAGTTCGTGGAACTTCTCCATTAAATTCATTAATAATCATTTCACTTAATTTTTGGATATTTTTTGCTTTATTCCTGAAAAGTCCGATTGAGCGAATATCATTTTGTAATTCCTCTAAAGTAACATTTAAATAATCCTGAGGTTCTTTATATTTTTCAAATAGATTTTTTGTTACTTTATTTACTAAAACATCAGTACATTGAGCGGATAAAGCGACCGCTACTACTAATTCAAACGGATTCTTATGGTTTAATTCACAATGTGCATCGGGGAACATGTCACCAATTATATTAAGAACCTCATTTATTTGCTGTTTATTTAACATCTCAAAACACTCCTTACTTAAACAAAAGCGAGGAGTATATCCACGCTTCAGACTGCCCGCCAACCGCTCGCTTTCTTCGTTGATTCGCATGTCTGTGGTACTCATTACCGTTTAAAGGTAACTCCCTCCTCACCAGGCTTCACGCCTCGAAAGACAAACGCTTTCAGACAGTCTGATCAAATTTTTTGTACATTGTTTACACAATAAAGCGAGGAGCATGTCCTCGCTTTATTTTTCAAGCCAATTATAAAAAGGAATTGATCCTGTATACTTTGTTTCGTTTTGTGGTTCTCTTGTTTCTTTCTTTCTAAAATGCTTACTATAATTCATTGCTTGGTCTACTTGCTTTATTCCATTTTTCTTCCACTCAAAAAGAATACGATCTATATAACGAAAATTTAATTTCCCACTTATAACTGCTTCTTTAAGTGCAGTTTTTATTAGTTTTTCATTATGATCATCTTGGTCCATCCACATTGTTAAAGTTTCAATTTCAAAAGGAGACAATAATCTACCAAATTCTTTTTCAAATACTAAGTAAATTGATTCTTCTTCTTGTTCAATAATTGAAGGAATAGTAAGTTTTTCATTTGATTGTTGACCCTTCTGGGTCAAATCAATTAATTTTAACCATAACGGAGAAAGTGAATATGCCTCACATCGTAAATTATGATGGTCAATCTCTTCCGTAATTTCTAATAAACCCTTTTTAAGAAGTTCTCGAATAACTTCCATACATTTTTGTTCATTTATTGACATAATATTTGCTAATTGAGTAGGTGTTGGAAACGTATGACCTTGTTGTTGAAAAGAGTAAAGCTGTAGAATCATGACTAGTTCTTCTTCATTTATGTTTAAAGAAGAATAATGACTGAGAAGTAGATTTGGAATACTAATATTCCCAAATTGAATCCAGTTTAGAATGCTATTATTATTCACTTCGAACACCTCTAGCATAGTATAGCATGATTACATAAATTATACAGTAAAAGAAACTCGTGAAATAAAAATAAATAGAGGCATGTAAATCACACCTCTATTTTAGTATATCTATTTAGTATTTAAAAAACCAACTAATAAATTATTTAATTAAGGATATGTCTGTTTAATAAAGTGGGAATAGTTTTTGCTTAGTGGTGCTTAAAATTCAAACAAAAAATGTATAAAAAAAGCTAAGCATATGCTTAGCTTTAGTGTTTAAAAATATGTGTTTCCACTAAAATTAACTTAAGATACTTGCTTTCATAAATTGCTCAATACGATCTAAAGCTTTATCTAACTGTACTTGAGATGTTGCATATGATAGGCGGATATTATCAGGTGAACCGAATCCTGAACCAGGGATTACCGCTACATTAGCTTTTTCAAGTAATTCAGTAGAGAATTCATCTACATTTTGATATCCAGCCATTTTAGCTGCCTCAGTCACATTTGGGAATAAATAAAATGCACCATTCGGTTTAACACAGCTAAATCCTGGAAGTGAAATTAAACGCTCATAAGTTTTATTTAAACGATCTTCAAACGCTACTCTCATTTCTTCAACAGGAGCATCGCCTAACTCGTATGCTTTAATCGTAGCGATTTGAGCCATTGTTGTAGGATTTGAAGTAGAGTGACTAGCAAGATTTGTCATGGCATTAATTATTTCTTTATTACCAACAGCATAACCAATTCTCCATCCTGTCATTGAATGAGATTTTGATACACCGTTGATAATAATCGTTTGCTCTTTAAGCTCTGGGCTTAATGAAGCAATTGAAACATGTTTTGCACCATCATATACTAATTTCTCATAGATTTCGTCAGAAACGATTAATATATCATGTTTTAAACAAATTTCACCGATTGCTTTTAATTCTTGCTCATCATAAATCATACCAGTTGGATTACTTGGTGAATTAATAATGATCGCTTTTGTATTCTCTGTAATTGCTGCTTCGATTTGTTCAGGTGTTACTTTAAATTGTTGATGTTCATAACCTTCAATAAATACTGGTACACCTTCTGCTAATATAACTTGCTCGGGATAGCTTACCCAGTAAGGTGTCGGAATAATTACTTCGTGACCAGGATCTAAAATCGCTTGGAAAAGTGTGTAAAGTGCATGTTTTGCACCATTTGTTACAACAACCTCACCTGGAGAATAAGTTAATCCTTGATCTTTCAATAACTTATCACAAATAGTTTTTCTTAAAGCTGGTAAACCGTTTGAAGGAGTATATTTAGTTTGGCCTTTAAGCATTGCTGAATAAGCTTCTTCAATAATTTCAACTGGTGTATTGAAATCAGGTTCACCTGCTCCTAATCCAATTACATCAATTCCTTGATCTTTCATCTCTTTTGCTTTTGCTGTAATAGCTAGTGTTGTAGATGGTGTTAGTGCACTTACTCTTTTTGCTAGTTTCATCTTGTTAATTTCCCCCTAAATACTATAACGTTTTAAAAGCTCTCCATTTTCGAAAGCAGCGTAGTAAAAATTATATCGGCCGTTTTGGTCTATATATACTACTTCCCAAAGTGGTATTTTGTTCTCTATTCCTAACTTTACTTTATGTATTTTTTTTGGGTTTCTCTCACTGACTACTTTGTCAATGATTTGTTTTTGGGTCAATCCTTCACTTTTCTTTCGTGTAATAACTTCTCCATCCTGTACCCACGCGATCATTTCATTATTTGCATCATCTTTACCACTTACAACAATCGCTTGTTCTTTTCCATGGAAATAATCAGAAGTTTCCACAGATTTTAAATACCGTTGATGTAAAACAAGCTCTTCGGCGTGTTTTTTATCATCATTTAGCTTTGAAATTGATGATTGATAAGTGGCGATTAAAAATAATGAAAGAAAAATGATGCTTAATCCAAGGATGACTAACCATTTTTTCATATATACCTCATTTATGTTCGATAAATTGTAAATACCGCATATTCTTGATCTTCTTTATCAAGTGCAAGTCCAAACATTAAATCTTTTTCTTTTAAAGTACGATTTAAACTATCAACAATTTTGTATAAATCTCTAGTATATTCAATTTTTGTTGTTGATAATACTTCAATATTTGAATTCATGTTGCTCCTCCTAAAAATGTATTATAAATACATTACAATTTATGTCATTATACCATACGTCTAACCTTAAATCCCCTACTATTCTCATGCTAAATTTTGAAAAACTACTAAAAATCTTTTAATAATTCATCAATTGTATTAATTTTTATTTTGTTTTTCGGGATTAACTTTAAAAATTCTGATCCATAACTAGTATTTATTATGCGATTATCTAAAACAAATAATGAACCATGATCTTTTTCATTTCGAATTAGACGACCATAACCTTGTCTAAACTTAAATACAGCTAATGGTAAAGCCAAACTTGAGAAAGAATTTTCTCCAGCTTTTTTTAATAAATTTGATTTAGCAATAAACATAGGCTTTTCAGGGTTTGTAAACGGTAAGCGTACAATGATTAAACAATCTAATTCTTCATTAGGTAGGTCAATTCCTTCCCAAAAAGTGTTCGTACCTAATAAAATTGTTTGTTTAGATTGTAAAAACTGTTTTATTAACTTTTGTTTTCCTCCAGGAGAAACACCTTGAGCTAATACAGATGAATTCAGTGAGTCTAAATCTTGTATTAATTGATCATAAGTCTGTTTTAATAAATCAAAAGCTGTAAATAAAACTAATGTTCTACCTTTTATTTTGGTAACAATTTTTCGAATCGTATTCGAAGTTTGTAATGCATACCCTTCTTGCGTGATCTCTTTTATTCCCATTAAATCTGAAGGAATATAGACTCTCATCCCTTGGGCAAAATCAGTTGGGACGGGGTATATTTTTTCAATAACATTGATATTTTCACTAATTCCTAATGATGACTTTATAAATGAAAATGATGAATCAATCGACATCGTAGCGGATGTTAGTACAATAGAATTTCTTTCACTAATTAAATAATTTTGTATTAAATCTGCATTTTCAACTTTCTCACAATAAAGCATCGTTGTATGAAATGAGCCTTTTGCTTCTGTTTCCATCCAGCAAATATAATGATCATTTTTATCGAATAATATTTCATAAAGACCATTTTTCATGCTTTTTAATTGTTCAATAATCATTTTAAACTCCGAAACGATAGAACGATGAAACGCTGATCCCTTTTTATCTTCAATTAAATTCAAATATTGCTCGCAACCCGAGAATAAAGTATTATTCACATGAATTAATCGATTTGCACATTCTTGAATAACCTTCCAATTTTGGCTAGAAGTATTTTTATCATTTAGTGTAATTGACTGTCTAATGTTTTCTTTATCAAGTTCATTTTGTTTACTTAAAATAAAATCACGTAATAACCTAAATAACTCTTCTGATTCATACTTTATTTCTTTTACTAAATGATCAACTTTTTTCCACCATTTTTCACGATTTGGTATTCCCTCATCAAATTTATATAATCGGTGAACTAGCTCATTACTATCAGTAGTACTTAATCTACTTAAATATTGATAATATTTTAAGCAAGAAAAAGTGATTCCAAAAGTTTTTGATGCTGTCTCCTCAAGAGCATGTGCCTCATCGATTACAATCGTTTTGACAGAATTAATTAAGTGATCTTTATTTTTTAAAGTAGACATTAAATATGCATGGTTTGTAATAATTATATCGGCTAACATTAATTGATTTTTAGCCTTTTGATAAAAACATTTATGAAACCAAGGATTTGTTCTTTTATTTTCACTTTCTTCGTTACAACAAACACGATCCCATAAATGTAAGCCACCTGAAGGAAGTGATAATTCATCTAATTCTCCATTTTCAGTTTCAGTTAACCAAACAGTTATCATTGCCTTCGATAAAATACTATCGTAATTATCATCAAATTGTTCGCCAACAATATATTCAAATTTTTGCAGACATAGATAATTTCTTTTACTTTGTATAGAAGCTATTTTCAACTGAAATGGAACTATTTTTTCTATCGTTTTTATGTGTTTTTTAAGTAATTGTTTTTGTAACGAAATGGTACTTGTACTAATCACCACTTGTTTGCCAAATTGTTTTGAGAAAAATGCTGATGGAATTAAATAACCAAATGTCTTGCCAACACCTGTTCCAGCCTCAGCTAATAGAATATTATTCTGGCTAAATGCATCGAACACATCGTGCATATATGCAAACTGTTCATCTCTTTTTATAAAATTTGGAATTTCTACAGCCATCTGATCTACAAGTTCACGTTTAAGATGCTCGTCGAATTCTACGAAATCCTCTTCCTCTTGAGGTAAACTAAAGCTTCTTTTTTTAAGAGCTATTCGTCTAAATTCCTCATAATCAACAGATTCATTTGAAAATGATTCAGATTGCTTTTGAAGTAGATCCGAAATATAGTATGTAATGTCACTTTTAAAACTAGTGCTAAGTTTTTCTAATATTTTTAATGATGCATATGGCAAGCTCTCAAGTTTTTTTAATAAAATTGTTAATAATTCGGCAGTTACTTCAGCATCACTATCAGCTTGATGAGGGTTTTCATGTTGTATATTGAATACTTTTGCTAAATCAGATAATTTATAACTAGTTAAAGTTGGATATAAAATTCTTGATAACTCCACTGTATCAATAGCTAACGGTGAAATTTTTGGTAAACCAATTCTCTCAAATTCTTTTTGCAAAAAAGTTAAGTCAAAATGCACATTGTGTGCAACAAAATAGGCGTCATTAAACATCGGGTATAATTCTTCAACTATTTGTTCAAATTGAGGAGCATATTGAACCATTTCATCTGAAATTCCTGTTAGTTCGGAAATAAAGGTTGGAATATTCATGTTTGGATTAATAAAACTTGAAAACTGTTCAATAACTTCTCCACTTTCCAATAAAAAGGCTGCAATTTGAATAATTCGATCTTGACCTCTATTATTATTTCCTGTTGTTTCTAAGTCAACGACCACAAATTTATTCATATTTTGCCACCTCCAAATTCTCTATATAGATATTATTTTGCATAAACAGATTAAACAATACAACCAACAAAAAAATCCCCTAAAGAAGGGGATTTCAAATTGCCCTCAAACGCTCGTTTTCTTCGCTGTTTCTCTTGTCTGTTAAATACTTTTGATTCTCATCAAGTAACTTCATGCTACAAATTCAAAAGTTGACTATTATTTAACTGTACCTGCAATTTCTTTGCCAATCATTTCGACAATTTCATTTGCATCATTTAAAATAGCAATCTTTGGTTCATGTTGATCTAGTTTCTCTTCCTCTACCTGACCATATGCAATAA
Source organism: Bacillus sp. AFS053548 (assembly GCF_002575105.1). Lineage (NCBI taxonomy): Bacteria > Bacillati > Bacillota > Bacilli > Caryophanales > Bacillaceae > Bacillus > Bacillus sp. AFS053548. Next base: position 49,366 of record NZ_NUHI01000085.1, read on the forward strand.
TAATTACTTTGTCGCCTTCTTGCACCAATCTAGCCGCTGCACCATTAAGACAAATTACACCACTTCCACGTTTTCCTGGAATAACATATGTCTCAAGTCGTGCACCATTATTATTATTTACAATTTGGACTTTTTCATTTTCAAGTACATCAACAGCGTCCATTAAATCTTGATCAATTGTAATACTTCCAACATAATTTAAATTAGCTTCTGTAACTGTAGCTCTATGAAGTTTCGCTCTCATCATTGTGCGAATCATGTCATTTCCCCCTAATTGTTCAATCCTTAAATAGTAATTAAAATATTATCGATTAAGCGAGCATTAGAAAATTTTACTGCTAACGCAATAATTACTTTTCCATTTATTTTATTTAAAGGCTCTAAATCTGGATAAGAATAAATACTTACGTAGTCTACTGTTCCAGATGTTTCGCTTTGTATTGTAGAAATAATATTTTGTTGCAGTTGATCTGGATTTAAATTCCCATTATTTATATCTTCAACTGCTTTTTGTAAACTTTTATAAAGAACTGGTGCTTCTTGTCTTTCTTTGTCTGTTAAATAGACATTTCTAGAACTTTTAGCTAATCCATCTTCTTCTCTAATAGTTGGAACTGGATTAATTTTTACAGGAATATTAAAGTCTTCAACTAAACCTTCAATTACAGCGACTTGCTGAGCATCCTTTAATCCAAAATAAGCCTGGTCTGGTTGAACAATATTAAATAATTTTGTTACAACTAATGCAACACCATCAAAATGTCCAGGTCTTTTTTCACCACAAAGGACATCTACGCGTTTTGTTACTTTCATTGTTGATTTTAATTCATTTGGATACATTTCTTCAACTGTTGGATAAAAGAGGCAATCTACACCAGCATTTAGTGCAACTTTTTCATCTCTTTCAAAGTCCCTTGGATATCGATCAAAATCTTCATTTGGGCCAAATTGAGTCGGATTAACAAAAATACTTAAAACGACGATTTCATTATTTTTTCTAGCTTCTTCTAATAATGATGCATGACCTTCATGTAAAAAACCCATCGTTGGAACAAATCCAATCGATTTTTCATTTTTTCTATGAATTTTTAATTCATTTCTTAAATCATTTATTGTGTGAAACACTTTCATTGCGAACTTCCCCCGTATAATGCCTTTAACTGTTCTTCTTTCATCGTAAACGAATGTTTAGTATCTGGAAATTGTCTAGTTTTAACTTCTTGAACATATGAAGCAATTGCATTTTCAATTGTTGTAGATACATTTGCATACTGTTTAACAAACTTAGCTACTCGACCAACACCGTATGTTATTAAATCATGGTAAACAAGTACTTGACCATCTGTATCAACACCTGCACCTATTCCTATTGTTGGAATTGAAAGATCCTTAGTAATATCCTTTGCAATTTGCTTTGGTACACATTCAAGTACGATTGCAAAAGCTCCTGCTTCTTCACATTTTTTTGCATCGTTAAACAATTTCATCGCACTTTCAGAGTCACGTGCTTGAACTTTATACCCACCTAATACACCTACTGATTGAGGTGTCAATCCTAGATGAGCTACAACTGGTACTCCCGCGATTGTTAATGCCTTAATTACATCTAAAACATTTTCATCTGCCCCTTCAACCTTAACAGCGTGCGCATCACCCTCTTGCATAATACGACATGCACTACGTAAAGCCTCTTCTTTTGAAAAATGGTAAGACATGAATGGCATATCTGTCACAATAAACGTATTTTTTGCCCCGCGTTTAACAGCTTTTGAGTGATGAATCATGTCATCTACAGTAACCTTAATTGTAGAATCATATCCTAGGACAACATTCCCAAGTGAGTCACCGACTAAAATCATATCTACTTCACTAGCTTCTGCTAATAGTGCTGATGGATAATCATAAGCAGTAATCATGACGATTGGGTCATTGTTTTGTTTCATGTTTAAAAAATCTTTTGTTGTTTTCATCTTTTTTCCTCCTTTTAAATGAGAGGAAATGGGGGCTACAATAAAAAAACTTTGCTCAAAAGAGAACAAAGGAAAATTGTAAACCGTCTCATTCCTCTGTCCCAGTCCTTTTAGGATCAAGGCAGACACATTTTTAGAATTGATTTTTTAAAACCTGGTGTAGTTCTTCTTAGGATACTAAAGTTTGATTGACCCTATTCAGATACCACCCTTGAAGCATCAGCGAAAGTCGCGACCCTTCCACTACAGTTTATAGTAAGAATAGCAATTAAGTAAAGAAAAAACTTGGTATTATTTACAAATATACGTGACAATAATACTGCAAATAAAATAACTCCCTTTCAAATATAAAAAGAGAGTTGTTTTATTTCGTTTTACTTTATTTATTTATCGAAATGTCCGCTGAATAGATTGTATGAACATTACCTAAGTGATCTTCAATCAATAATTGACCTTCATCAGTAATCCCAATGGCATTACCGACAATTTCTTCGGTTAAAGTCGTGGCTTTTATTTGTTTCCCTAACGAAATTGCATAGCTTTCCCATAAAATTTTTATCGGTTTAAATCCTTTTTCTAAAAATATTTCATAGAACTTTTCAAATTCAACTAAAATAGCTTGAATTAAATTAGCTCTCATAAAGGTTTGTCCTTTTTCAATACGTAATGATGTAGCGATATCTGACAGTTCTAATGGGTAATCTTCTTCTACTTGATTTACATTGATGCCAATACCTATGACAACGCTTTTAATGCAATCAGCGTCACCTTGCATTTCAGTTAAGATTCCACAAACTTTTTTATTATTGATTAAAATATCATTTGGCCATTTTATATTGGGATGTAATCCGGTCACTTTTTCAATGGCTGAAGCAATGACTACAGCTGTTAATAATGTTAGCTGAGGTGCTACCCTAGGTGAAATAGCTGGTCTAAGGATAACACTCATTGCTATTGCTTTTCCATCTGAAGTTAACCAGTTTCTTTGTAATCTGCCTCGACCTAATAATTGACGCTCAGCCAAAACAATCGTACCTTCTGGAGCATCATTTAGCACTAATTCATTAGCTATCGTTTGGGTTGAATTAGTTTCTTCTTGGTATACGACATTTCTGCCAAATTTTTTCGTTTCTAAACCAAGTTGAATATCCGTTGGAGTTAATCGATCAGATTTGCCTGTTATTTTATATCCAACCTTCCTAACTGCTTCAACTTCAATTCCCTCATCTTGCAATTCTTTCATGTATTTCCAAATTGCAGTACGTGAAATTCCTAATTGATCACTCAAAAATTGACCTGATAAATATTCTTTACTATTTTCCGTAAATAATTGTATAATTCTTTCTTTTACTTTTGAAGCCAATTTATGAACCACTCCTTAATAGCAAGTTGGTTATTCTCAAGTTGGTTCTCTACTATTTGAAATTCTATTTCACTTAATACTTCTTTCAACCATGGACCACCTTTTAATTGTGACCATTCTAATAAATCATTACCTGTAATACATAGATCTGACTTTGAATAAATCGGTAATTGATTATATAAAGTCTTTAATAAATCCTCATTAAATTCATTTACATCAATATTATCAATGACACACTGTAAACGCTCATATTTTATTGCATCCGGTAATCCAACTTGATATAACTTTGTATTGTTCCATTTAATTTTCGTTTCATTTATCAAATTATAAACCTTTAATATTTGTTTCATGCGATTATTTGACATCTTCCAATTTCTTAAAACCTGTTCTGGGTTGTCAAAATTACATTTATATAATATTAACGCCCAAATCTCTTCAATTGTTTTTAATGATTGAATAGGAAGTTCTAATAGATCATGAATCTGATTTGTATATTCTTTTAAGCTTGGAAGATGATTTATAAGATTTGTTTGTATTAATAGTCCGATGCCTTTTTTAGGTGACTTTCCTAATAACATTTTTTCTATTTCAACCGAAATGCGTTCGATTGCTATATTTTCAATTAAATGTTTATTTGATTTAATTGCGTTAAACGTCTCATCATGTAAACGAAAATCTAATTGGCTTACAAAACGTATACCTCTTAGCATTCTAAGAGCATCTTCTTGAAATCTTTCCTTAGCTTCACCGACACATCTAATTAACCCATCATAAAGATCAATTGTACCATTAAAAGGATCTATTAATTCATTTTTCGTCGTCATAGCAATGGCATTCATTGTAAAATCTCTTCGTTTTAAATCTTCTTCGATTGATTTTACGAATGTAACCTCAGATGGTCTACGAAAATCTTGATATGTTGATTCAGTTCGGAATGTTGTAATCTCATATGACTCACTATTTTGTATAACTAAAACCGTTCCATGCTGTAATCCGGTAGGAACGGTTTTTGGAAATATTGACATAACCTCTTCAGGTAAAGCTGAAGTTGCAATATCAATATCTCCAATTGTTCTATTTAATAATTTATCTCTTACACAACCGCCGACAAAATAGGCCTCGAAACCATTTTTTAATAATTTATCTAATATCGGCTTTGCTTTATCAAAAATTTCCATATTATTTCATTCCTAATAACTCATTATAAATGGATAGATATTGGGAAACGATTTTATTTGATTGAAATCTTTCTTTAACAATTTCAATCGCGCGACTTGATATGCGTTTATATAATTCTTCATCTTGTAATAAGTTCAGTGTATAATAAGCGATTTGTTCAATATCTCCTAGTTCACAAATAAATCCGTTTTCACCATGTTCGATTACTTCTGGAATCCCACCAACTCTAGTACCGATACATGGAACTCCACAAGCCATCGCCTCAAGTAATACTAATCCAAAGCTTTCTTTTGACGAAAGAAGTAATTTTATATCGCTCATTGAAAGTAACTCTTCAACATTCTCTTGCTTTCCTAAAAATAAAACATCATCCTCAATACCAAGCTCTCTTACTAATTTACATAAACTTGAGATTTCCGGACCATCACCAACTAATAGTAACTTGGATGGAATTTCTTTTCTTACTAAGTTAAATACATCTACTACATCTTTTGTTCGTTTAACTTGGCGGAAATTAGAAATATGTATAATGACTTTTTCATGCTCTGGAATCCCGTACTCTGCTTTTAATGCCCGGCAATTTCTTTTGTAATACACTCTTTCATCAATAAAATTATACACAGTTTGTAATTCTTTATCAGGGTTAACTAATTCCTCTGTTTGACGTATTAAATCATTTGAGACCGCAGTTACAACATCTGATTTTTCAATCCCGAACTTAATTAACTCTGTTAAAGATGAGTCATAACCAAGAACAGTTATATCTGTACCATGTAATGTCGTTACAATTTTAATATCATGATGAATCATTTGTTTTGCTAGAACAGCACATATTGCATGCGGAATCGCATAATGTACATGTAAAATATCTAATTTTTCACGGTTTGCAATTTCAGCCATCTTACTCGCCAATGCTAAATCATATGGTGGATATTGAAAAACTGAATATTGATTTACTTCAACTGCATGATAATAAATATTAGGATATACTTTATTTAAACGAAACGGCATACTTGATGAAATAAAATGAATTTCATGTCCTAGTTCTGCTAATAACTTTCCTAGCTCAGTCGCAATCACACCAGAACCGCCTACTGAAGGATAACATGTAATCCCAATTTTTAATTTCATTTTATCTCTCCTAAACTTCTTCATTTCTTCTTAAACTAACCAATCTGCATTTAATAGGAGTGGTCTCTTTGTCATAAAACCTTCCCCATATGGCACTCCAGCTTCTTTCCCAAAAATTTTCTCTCTTGCAATTACGCTATTTACATAGTCGTTTGTTAAAGGCGTAACTACACCATCTGGACCGGGAGTAAATTGACTTTCATATGCTTCTAAAGCTGCCCTTTTGACTTCAATCGTTTCTGAAACATCAACTATAAAATTAGGTCGATGAAACCCATTAATCATATATTGAAAAACGTGTTTTACCTTGTGAGAATCATGATTTGTATTTACGTTAAATTTTCTAATCCCAGATGAAAATACAGCTTCTTCTACTATTTTTGTACAATTACCATGATCAGGATGACGATCCAATTCATATGGCGAGAAAATAATACTAGGCTTCGTCATTCGAATTAAAGCAGCTACTTGTTTAATCGCTTCCTCAGATAAGTATAGCCCCCTATCTGGTAATGATAAATTAAAACGCTTTGAAACCCCTAAAATCTTATCTGCTTCTTCAGCTTCTTTTCTTCTAATAAAAGTATCCCCATTTGATGAGAGTTCCGCTTCAGTTAAATCACAAATAGCAACCTTATAGCCTAACTTAGTAAACTTAGCAATCGTGCCTGCCATTCCAATCTCAACATCATCTGGATGCGCTCCAAATGCTAGTACATCAAAATATTCCACTTATCTCACTCTCTTTCAAACTAACTAAAAAATTTCACAACTGCCTTAGCGGTTTGAATGTTCGTTGCCACCGGGACATGAAAAACATCGCATAGCCTTAATAAAGCATTTACATCTGGTTCATGCGGTTGAGCAGTTAATGGATCCCTAAAAAAGAAAATCGCGTCCATTTTGCCTTTAGCAATTAATGCACCTATTTCTTGATCTCCTCCGAGTGGACCTGATTGAAAACGAAAAACTTTTAAAGTTGTATTTTCCATTACACGAAGTCCTGTAGTACCTGTTGAAAATAGTTCATGCTGCTGAAAAAAAGATTCATTTTCTTGAACGAAAGTTACTAATGCCTCTTTTCTCTTATCGTGAGCAATCAGAGCTATTTTCACTACCTAACACCACCTTTAGTCCATTATATTTTCTAAACCGTAAACTAGCTCAGTAAGCTTCATTACTTCCTCAACGGCTACTTTAACTCCAGACATAAAAGAAGCTCTATTCATTGAATCATGTCGAATTGTTAATAGTTGACCATCTCCACCGAATAAAACTTGTTGATGCGCAACTAAACCAGGTAATCTCACGCTATGAACTCTCATTCCATTTAGTTCAGCACCTCTAGCTCCAGCTTCGGTTTCAACTTCATTTGGATGTCCTTGTACTTTAGCTTCACGAACTTCCTCAATCATTTGAACTGTTTTAAGAGCTGTACCTGAAGGCGCATCTAATTTTTGGTCATGATGTAGCTCAATGATTTCGATATCTTTAAAATATTTCGCTGCCATTGCAGAGAACTTCATCATTAATATAGCACCAATTGCAAAATTTGGCGCAATAATACAACCTAGCTCATTATTTGAAGCTAACTCTTTTAAATCATCAAGCTCCTCTTTTGTAAAACCAGTTGTACCAATTACAGGTCGAATACCATTTTTTAATGCAAAAAATGCATGTTTTTTTCCAACTTCAGGTGTTGTTAAATCAACTAGTACATCAAAACTTTCATTTTCAATACATTGCTCTAATGTTTCATATATTTTTGCTTCACCTTTAAAGCCGGGGCTAACCTTTTGGATTTGTTCTCCACCTAATTTATAATCTACTGCAGCTACCAGGTGAAAATGCTCAGTTCGATCAATTAATTGTAAAGCTTCAATTCCCATTTTACCTCTTGGTCCTGCTAATACTACTCTAATTACTTTTTCCATTTTAAACTTCCTTCCTTGTCCAACGATCTTTATCTCGAGTATTAAACTTCTTCATTACCATATCATGAGCTTCTTGTAGGTCTATATTTAGGCTATTTGCTAAACAAATCATAACAAATAATACATCACCTAATTCTTCTTCAATTAGCTTTTCTTCTTCAGTGCTTTTCTTAGGCTTTTCACCATAGGTATGATTAATTTCTCTAGCTAACTCACCCATTTCTTCAGTTAACCTAGCCATCATTGCTAATGGACTAAAATACCCTTCTTTAAATTGACCTATATATGTATCGACTTCTTTTTGCATTTCTTTCATCGTTTTTTCGTGCATACTAATATCAACTCCTCAATTAAATCTTATCGAATTGACCACTTTTTGACAAATTATATATTATTTTACTTGAAAAAAATACAAGATAAGATAAAAATAAGAGTTTAGGGTAATTTTTAAAGTATGGAGGAAGTATATGATTTTTAAATTGAAGTTACGCAATATCTTATTTATTATTTTAGGTTCTGCAATTTTTTCTTTTGGAATTATGAATATTAATATTCCAAACAATCTAGCTGAAGGTGGCTTTACGGGAATTAACCTAATTCTTTTAGCTGAACTAAATATTCCCGTTTGGATCTCAAACTTAGCCTTAAACATCCCTTTATTTTTTATTGGTTGGCGATTACTTGGAACAGTGACAATGCTTTATACAATCATCGGAACTGTTGCAGTCTCTTTTTTCTTAAAATTATTTGAGAAATTTACTTTCAATATAGATGTTCATGGCGATTTAATGTTAGCTTCATTATTTGCAGGTGTATTTATTGGAGTAGGTTTAGGAATTATTTTTAGATTTGGTGGAACTACTGGTGGTGTCGATATCATCGCTCGTTTAGCATATAAATACAAAGGTATTAATATGGGGAAAACGATGTTTATTTTTGACTTTGTTGTCATTACGCTTTCACTTTTAACTTACTTAAAAGCATATGAAGCAATGTATACTCTAGTTGCAGTTTTTGTCGGAGCAAGAATTATTGATTTTATGCAAGAAGGTGCATACGCTGCTCGTGGAGCAAATATTATTTCTGAGAAAAATGATTTAATTGCCGCTCGAATTATGAAAGAAATGGAACGAGGCGCAACTTATTTAAAAGCAACTGGAACATTTACTGGAGAAAGCAAAGACGTTTTATTTTGTGTCGTACCAAAAAACGAATTAGTTCATTTAAAAAACATTATTCAGGATATCGATCCACACGCTTTTGTAGCCGTTACAGAAGTGCATGATGTACTAGGTGAGGGCTTTACATTAGATGAAAATAAAGTCCCTCTTCACCCTTAATTATTAACTGAAACAAAAAGAGGTTCTTGGCATTGATTGCCAGAACCTCTTTTTATTTTATATTGATATTAATCATCACTACGTGACATACCAGTATAAATTAAAATTAATCTTAATAATTCTGCAACGGCTACTGCTGCCGCTGCAACATATGTTAATGCCGCTGCGTTTAATACACGTTTTGCATAAACATGCTCATTTGAATTGATAATCCCCAAAGTCGTAATCTGTTTTAAGGCTCTATTTGAGGCATTAAATTCAACAGGAAGTGTAACAACTTGGAACAATACACCTAGTGCTAATAATACTATTCCTATTAAAAATGCACCAGATAGACGAGAAAACATACCAATTAAAATAAATATATAAGAAAAATTGGAACTGAAATTTGCAACAGGTACTAATGAATGACGGAATCTTAAAAAGCTATAGTCATTCGCATCTTGAATTGCATGTCCTACTTCATGAGCAGCAACTGCAGTTCCTGCAACAGAATATCCATGATAATTTTCAGTTGATAATCTTACGACTTTTGCACGTGGATCATAATGGTCAGATAAATATCCTCGAGTTTCCTCTACTGCCACATTGTATAATCCATTTTCGTTTAAAATTTTTCTCGCTACTTCTGCACCCGTTAAATGTGATGTAGAACCAACTTGAGAATACTTTCTAAAAGTTGATTTAACCTTCATTTGTGCATATATAGGTACAATCAACAAAATTAAAAAGTAAATTAAATAACTCATTGTAATTCCTCCAAGGAGTGTGATTTTACGATATTGTAATAACTTTTAGAGAAATTTGTCAATCATTATGTTCTCTTCTTTTTTTGTTCTTATTTCGATCACCTATATATTTTCTCCAACCGACATAACTTAATGTACCGACAATAATGATCCCTGTTGTAAATATTGTCCAAATAGAAACAGGTGGAATAATTGAATTACCTTGATCAAAAATGAATAATAATTCACTTTTTGTCTCATCCAACTTTTGTTGAAAAGCCGGTATAGATTCTTGGTTAATACGATAATCATCTAAAAACGAAACAAGTGAATTTATTTTTTTTACTTCATCATAAGGAAGATCCATGATTAGACTTGGATAAATTATCTCAAATTGGTGTAAGAATTGATTTAATTGCGTTTCATATGCTTCAGAATTACCCCGTTTATATGCTGACTCCATATTCTGTAGTGGAGTCATAACCGACTTTTTCATTTCCTTCCACATCGGCTGCATAGTCGTTTCTCCAGCATCAATCAACAATCTCAAACCAAGTACATCGGCAATTTTTTCTTGTGGATCAATTCCATCATTTGTTAAGGAAACAAGTGCATTTTGAAAAGTAACTGAAATCGTTTCTAACTCCTTTGGTGTGAAATCCTTATTCTTTTTTGCTGAAGCCATATACTTTGATTCTAATTGTTCCAATAAATTAGCGCCATGAATATAATCGCCGTCTTGTACTAAAGAGAGCGATTGTTCAATTAGTGAAGTTTCTTGATCTATTTTAGCGTACCCTTTTACGGTATTAAATGAAAAGAAAATAAAAAAAACGCTTATCCCCGCAATTAATTTTTTCATCAAACCCCTCCCTCATAACTACTAATAATTATGAGAGAAAGGACAAGATTAGAACTTGTTCAAGTACGAGTTCTATTTTTAAAAATTAACTGGTAATAAGCGATTAAAATAACAAATATTGTTAACCAAAATGTAATTAAAGCAATCCAAATTCTGTAATCAGAAAGCATATAGTATTCTGGCATTGTTCCAAAAACATAGTCTAAAATTAGATCTTGTAAGATCCAAATACTTGCAATAGTCAAGTGCCATTTTTTAACTTTAAATGTCGGTGCATACAAAACAGCCTGGATTGCCATAGCCCCATGCGAAAAAATTAATAAGTATGCAATCGCATCAAGTCCACCTGATAAATATAGAACCATTCCATTCATTAAAACTGCCCATATTCCATATTTCATCAAGCTTACATATGCTAGTGCCTCTATTAATCCATTCCGTTTATTTAGGATGAACAGTAGCAATACAATACAAAAAAATAATGATGCAGTGGGACTATCAGGAACAAATATTTTTAACCAACCAGCAGTATAATCAAGTTGAGATTTATACCAATAGTATCCATAGATTGTTCCAAGTACATTTACTATAAATAAAGCAATTAAGTTAGGTTTTAGCCGTAGCATACTGTAGAGTATGTTCACTATTTCACTTCATCTCACTTTCGCTGTGGAGATTTTATAAATTTATAACACAAAGTTCACAATTTATATGTATCATCACATTTTTTACATGTTATTATTTCAGTATACAATACAACATAAAAAAAGAGTCGAAAATTCGACTCTCTTTTAATTACTCTGTTTTACCTGCTTTTGAAACGAATTCAGCTAGCACTTTAAGTTCTGCGTCAGTACCTTTAAATACGCCAGATGGCATCGCTTTTCGACCGTTTCTTGCGATATGAGCGATTTCTTCAGGTTTTAAACCATTATTTTGAAGACTTGGAGCTGCTGCGCCACCTTCAAGATTATCGCCATGACAAGATACACAAGTATTTTTTTGCAATAGTTTATATGCTGGATCTTCTTTATTTAATTCAACAAAAGTACGGATTTTACCTTGTTCTTTTTGTTTTTTCCAGTCATGGTGAGCTGCAGCTTCCCATGTTAAATAAATTACACCAGATAAAGCTAATAACATAAAGCCAGTAGCTAATGGACGTTTAATTGGTTTTCTATGTGGACTACTATCTAAGAATGGCGCTAATAATAAGCCACCAAATGCTAATCCAGGAATTACGAAAGCACCAATTACGTTATAGTCACCAGAAGCATAGCTATATTTTAAGAATTGATATAAGAATAAGAAATACCAGTCTGGTAATGGCGTATAGCCAGTATCAGTTGGGTCTGCAACCCTCTCAAGTGGAGATGGATGTGCAATTGTTAATGTTAAGTATCCAATTAAGAAAACTGCTCCTACCATCCATTCTTTTAATAAGAAGTTTGGCCAGAATGCTTCAGTTTTACCAGGATATTCTGAATAATCCTTTGGTACATTAGGTTTACGACCTGCCATTGCAGGTACACGTGAGTCACCTACAAATTTCATTCCTTTACCGCGATGCATGTTCTCCCTCCTTTATTTCGACACACTTTAGTCATTTTTTACTAAAGCCCCATGCACTAAATCTTATAGTGGACCTGAAATACCTTGCTTACGAATAATTAAGAAATGGGCACCCATAAGAGCAAGTAAAGCACCAGGTAAGAAGAATACATGGATTGCGAAGAAACGAGTTAATGTTTGTGCACCGATGATTTCCGGATTACCTGCAATTAACGTTTTCACTTGCTTACCAATAAATGGTGTTTGTTCAGCAATTTGCAGACCTACTTTAGTCGCAAATAACGCTTTCATATCCCAAGGTAATAAATATCCTGTAAAGCCTAATCCAAGCATTACGAAGAAGATTAAAACCCCTACAACCCAGTTAAGCTCACGAGGCTTTTTATATGCGCCTTGGAAGAATACACGTAAAGTATGTAAAAACATCATAACAATTACTAAACTTGCACCCCAGTGATGCATACCACGAACGATTTGTCCGTATGCAACGTTGTTTTGTAAGTAATAAACTGATTCCCATGCATTTTTGATATCTGGAACATAGTACATTGTTAAGAACATTCCAGATAAAATTTGAATTACTGTAACGAAAAATGTTAATCCACCGAAGCAATATACGAATGCTGAAAAATGGTGTGCTGGATTAACGTGTTCTGGTACTTCATGATCAGCGATATCTCTCCAAAGAGGCGTAATTTCTAATCGCTCATCTACCCAGTCGTAAATTTTGTTAAGCACGATTATTTACCTCCTGTATTTGGTTGTAGTTTACCAAGATAGAAAGAATCACCTTTCACTTTTACTGCATAGTTGTCTAGTGGACCAAGCGGTGGTGTACCTTTAATGTTTTTACCATCCTTATGGTAACGACCGCCATGACATGGACAGAAGAATTGATTTGGAAAATCTTTATTGTCGTTCCAACCAACTGTACAGCCTAAATGCTTACAAGTAGGTGATAACGCAACGATGTCTCCATTTGAATTCTTGTACACCCATGCAATGTGTGACGCGTCAGATTTAACCCAACCATCTACCTGCTTAACTTTAAAGTCAAAGCGTTTTGGGTCAGTCGTTAAATCTTTAACTAGTCCAACTTGCACCATTGCTCCAGCTTCTTCTTTTTGTAAAACTGGGTCAATGGCAAAACGAGCCAATGGCATTAGCATTCCTGCCGCCATAAAGCCGCCTACACCTGTTAAAGTGTAGTTTAAAAACTGGCGTCTTGAAACCTTTTCACTCATGAAAATTCCCCCCTCTATCACAAGTACTCCTGTACGGACAACAGCTATAATAATAAAACTAGGACACTTTCATAATATAATAACAAATTTAGAAGGTCAATAATATCCTAATAATAATCATAGTAATAATGTTGTTTTTATTTTTATCCCCATATTTTAGAAAATAATGCATTTATGTGAGATAATTGTTTATCTACTATTACGCGTTGTGATGATTCATCTAAGCTATTGATGTTTAAATTAGGTAACCAAATTAATGATTCATCCATTTCAGCTTCTGACTGTCTCCAATCAAAATCACATGTTAAATAAAAAACATGCTTAATCCCACTAGCTTTAAACTCTTCATTCCAAGCTTTTAATCGGCTTATTTTATTTGATTCTTCAGGTAAATAAGTAAATTCCGGTGCGATCACAACTCTGCCTTTATATGTACGTTCAAGTTCCGAAGTAAGTATTATTAGGTCCTCTCTTTGCTCAGCTAGACCAATATTTTCTTTTTTCAAAGAAACAGGACAAAGTGGAATAATGATCGTATCGATGTATTCCAAATTCTCAATAACTTGATTTAATTCATTAGTTGTCCATTTCATCAAAATTACCTCTTTCTATTAAAATAATTTATTTATAATTGTGAAATTTTTGTGAACAAATTTCTATTTTCCATTTAACCATACATTACTATTTTAAAAAAGAAAAAAAGCCCGCTAATAAAGGATTTTTCAGTCAACTGAGAGGGATCTTTGTATTCAATTCAGAATTCCCATAAATAGTTTACAGATGAACATAAAAAAATTATGAATTTAGTTGAACTCCGATCTATTACGATGCAAATATGAGATCAATCAGTATTCTAAGAATTTTTCTATGTTAAGTGAATTTTTTACTAATTTTTTTATATGAGTATTTTTTTATGTGTAATTTGCTAATCCTAAGTTTACATACCGTAAATTTTTAACTTTTAAAACTTGATTGAAACGCTCGACACCTGTTGAATTCACCAGAAGTCTAAAAACCTACAAGGAATGCATCTGATAATTAAGATCATGAATATGGACACACTTAAAAGAGAGAGTGCTAAAATGGAAATTAACCCCACATATCTTATTTAACAATAAAATTTAATTATGTTCAATTAGCAAATACCTTTTCAACAGTAAAAAAGCCCCCATAATGAGGACTTTTTTCAGTTTTACATTAAGTTAATGAATTCAGTTGCTTAGTTAATTCTTGGAAAAGCTTTTTGTCTTGTTTATCTAGAGCTTCGTCAATCATTGTCATCAATCTGTCTTTTTGGAAATTAATAATTGAATCTGATAATAGCTTTTCAGCAATTACGCGGTCTTTTTCGTTACTATTTAAGTTTTTTGGTATATGTGGGTTCTCTTCTAAAACTGAAACAAACATCGGATATTGAAAAGAAGATTTAAAATTGAGCTGGATATAAATATCCTCATCCCTATTTAGTCGAATATCGTGAAAAGATTTCTCTGCATCAGTCGTCATAACATTTTGTTTATAAAAATGAAATGGGACTTCTTTAACACAGTTTGTCGACATCACTAACCCGCGTGGACAATATTTAGACTGTTCTACGAAATGAACCTTTTTCATTAAATAATCATGGCTCATTAGGTAATTTAAAATCCAAACACATTCTCTTTGCTTTAACTGAAAATTACTTAGAAACCACTTAACAAAATCTTTCTTCTCATTCACAGATACAGGGGTTGCCATTATTAAATCCCTCCTCTGTCCTTAAAATTTGTCCCCTTTTCTGAATAAAGAAAACTACAGAATTTCATTTATTCTTTCAAGACGCTCTCTTACCTCTTCCTGTAGATACTCATCGTCTACAAGTTTACTGTAAACCTCTTTTGCTTCTTGTACTAAGCCTTCTTCAAACAATAGGTCTCCGTATTCCTTTAAGAAGGAAATTTCCTGGTTAAAGTCATTATATGCTAGACGATATTGATTTAATGCCAATTCATAATTTTCATTTCCATAATATGCTTTGCCTAGGTCCCAATTAAAATTAGGATCTGAAGCTCCATGCTCAATTGCTAGTTCAATTGTACTAATTATGTCATCGAAATCTTCCTCTTCGAAAAGAATTCCGACTAATAACTGAACTGCCTCAATTAGCGAAGGATCATAAATTAATGCTTCCTGTATATGTTTTTTAGTTGCAGCTAAATTCTTCATTTTACGAGCTAATTTTGCTGCTGATAAAAGGCATTCTACATTTGTTTCATCAACAAGTAAAGCTTTTTGTAATATATCATAACCTTCTTCAAATTGGCCTTCAAGATCATGTGCTTTACTTAGCCATAAATGTGCTACCAAATATTCAGGATCAAAGAAGATTGCTTCTTCGAATACTGGAATAGAGGCTGCATAGCGTTCAGCTTGAAATAGCGTAATACCATATCCTAATAGTGTATGGAAGTCCTTTACTTTCTGAATTCCTTTTTCATAATAGGAAATTGCATCTTCCCATTCACCTTCAGCACTTAAACATTCAGCAAGTCTTAAATCTTTATTTACTCCACTCACTTCAATTTCTTGATTAGTAAGTTTTTCGTAAAATGGAATTGCTTTTTTATAATCATATTTACTAAAATAATACTCCCCTAATGCAAAATCTACTACAGGTTCATTCGGTAAAATTCTTTTTGCTTCAAATAATTTTTGTTCAGCTACTTCATCAAGACCCTGAACTTGATATAGATCAGCCATTAATAAAAGTGCTTGAACTCGACTTTCACTATCATCTTTTATGGCAAGTAAAATTTCTAAAGCGTCGTCTTCTAAATCAAGATCCAACAATATTTCTGCATACATTATTTTAAGATCATCGTCGTCATCATATAAGTAAACTAAATCTTCAATGATATTTTTCGCATCTTCCACAAATCCTAATGATTGAAAAAGAACTGCTGCTTCGTATTTTTCTTCATCGTTAGCAGTTTTTAAATTCTTTCTTAATAAATCTAATCCCTTTTCAGTATGACCGTTCTCTATTAACTGAACAGCTTCGTATAAACTCATTCTTACACCTCATATGACTACTTAATTAATTCATTTAATTGCTCTTTAAAGTTCGGAAAAGATACAGCTATACATTCTGTATTTTCAATAATTGTATCACCTTTAGCAAGTAATGCAGCAATTGAAAGCATCATTCCCATTCGATGATCTCCATGTGAATTTACATTAGCACCTATTAAAGAACTATTCCCTTGTATAATCATACCATCTTTTGTTGCTTCAATGCTTACACCAAGATTTGTAAGTTCTGTTACAACAGTCTGGATACGATCCGTTTCCTTTACTCTTAACTCTTCAGCATCCTTAATAATGGTCTCTCCATCTGCTAAAGCTGCTGCTAAGGCCAAGATTGGTAACTCATCGATACATGTAGGAATTTCAGCCCCACCGATTACAGTTGATTTTAAATTGGATGATTTCACTCGAATATTCGCAATTGGTTCGCCGTTTACAACTTTTTGATTTTCTAATGTTATATTAGCGCCCATTCTTTCTAAAACAGTTAATATCCCTGTTCTAGTAGGGTTTACCCCTACATTTTTTAACAATATTTCGCTATTAGGAACAATCGAACCTGCTACTAAGAAAAATGCAGCTGATGAAATGTCCCCTGGTACAATAACATCTGTTGCAGTTAATTCTTGGTTTCCATGAATCGAGACTTTGTTTCCATCTACTACTAACTCACAACCAAATGCCTTTAGCATTCTTTCAGTATGATCACGAGACTTTTCTGGTTCAGTCACAGTCGTTGTACCTTTTGTGAATAAACCAGCTAATAAAATTGAAGATTTAACTTGTGCACTTGAAACAGGAGAAGCATAAGAAATACTATTCAGTGAACCTCCTCTAATAGAAATAGGTGTATATGTAGCTTCTTCACGTCCATCTATAGAAGTTCCCATCATTTTTAAAGGTTTTGTCACTCGTTTCATTGGTCTTTTACCAATAGATCCATCACCAATAATAACCGAATGGAAAGGTAAACCACTTAATATTCCCATCATTAATCTTGCTGTTGTTCCCGAATTTCCTACATCAAGTACTTCATGTGCCTCTTTTAGTCCTTCAATTCCTTTACCATAAACAACTACTTCATCTTCTGATACTTTGATTTGTACACCTAATTTTCTAAAACACGCAATCGTACTTAAACAATCTTCACCTAATAGAAAGTTAGTAATCTTTGTAGTCCCTTTCGCTAATGATCCAAACATAATTGCTCTATGAGATATTGATTTATCTCCTGGAATTGTCACATCACCAACTAATCGGATTTTTTCTAACTGGGAATTTTTCATCATAGTCACCTTATCTAACCTTTCTATATGTATTTACATTCCATTTTTTATTAAATCAAACCTTTTTTTTCTCTGAAATTCTATTCGACGAATTGTCCTATGTTTTTCATTTCCAATGATTAAGTTAGCCTAATTTAGAAAAAGAAAATGATATTTTGATTTAACATTTGATCAAAACACCATTTTCAGGTAAGTATTATGAAATTAATTGTTTTAAAAAACGATCTAAATTTTCTTTTATAAAGTCTTCCTCTAATTCACAAATCACTGGATTTCCAAAACTTTTTAAAATAATATATTTTATTTTCAGATCGATATTTTTCTTATCTTGTTTCATTAGATTGATAATTGGTTCTAATTCTAAATTAGAATAAACAGGATAATTCAATCGATTATACCAATTTAATATCTCATTAAATTTCAAATCAACCTTAAAGAAGTGTTCACTTAAATAGATTGAAAATAGCGTTCCAAATGCAATTGCCTCACCATGAGTTGTTTTAGCATAACCTAAATAAGCTTCAATTGCATGCCCAAGTGTATGGCCTAAGTTTAAAAATGCTCTTTCACCAGTTTCTCTTTCGTCCTTGGATACAATTTCATTTTTTACACTTATTCCCATTGTCACACATTTTTCAACTAACTCATCATCTAACTCTTCAAGTGAAAGAATATGATCCATTAACCAATTCAAATTGTCGTTAGAAGAAATCATAGCTTCCTTACTAATTTCAGCAAAACCTGATCTCCATTCCTCTATTGGCAAAGTAGTTAAAAAGCTTAATTCATACAATACTAATTCCGGTTGATAAAATGCGCCAACTATATTTTTAGCTTTTGGTAGGTTTATAGCTACTTTACCACCTATTGCACTATCGTGGGCTAGTAAAGTAGTAGGTAATTGGATAAAACGAATACCACGCATATAAGTAGCAGCAACAAATCCTGCTAAATCACCAACTACTCCCCCACCTAAAGCAATTATTAAACTATTACGATCTAATTGGACATCAAAACAATAGGTTAAACAATTTTCGTATATTGCAAAACTCTTACTTTTTTCACCATGTGGAATGATAAAGTGTTCAACATTATTTGTTTTACTACAATTTAGTAGTACTTTTTCTAAATAAAGTGGAGCAACTTGATCATCTGTAATGATTAGTATTTTGGAAACTTTAGGGACTAAGTTGTCCAACTTTGACTGCAGTTCACTCAATACTCCAAACCCTATACAAACATCGTATTGTTTAGAGCTTGTATTTACAGTTATCAAATTCATTAGAAATTCCTCGCATACTCACGGAAATCTTCAATATTACGTTTTAAACGCTCAAGTTGATCGGATTCAAATTGTTCAATAATTGCTTTTGCAACTTCCCAAGCAACAATATGCTCTGCTACGACACTGGCTGCAGGAACAGCACAGCTATCAGAACGTTCGATACTTGCTTCATAAACTTCCTTTGTTTCAATATCAACGCTCTTTAACGGCTTGTAAAGCGTTGGGATAGGCTTCATTACTGCTCGAACAACAATTGGCATACCAGTTGTCATTCCGCCCTCAAAACCGCCAGCACGGTTCGATAATCGGTAGTAGCCTTGTTCTTCTGAATAGGCAATCTCATCATGAACTTCACTCCCTGGTAAGGAGCCAGTTTCAAACCCGATGCCGAATTCTACACCTTTAAAGGCATTAATGCTTACGATTGCACCTGCAATTTTTGAATCTAGCTTTCTGTCATAATGAACGTAGCTACCAACACCAGCTGGCATACCTTCAACAACAACTTCTACAATCCCACCAACTGAATCTCCTTTTTGTTTTGCATCATCAATTAATGATTTCATATTTTCTGTAGCTTCAGCGTCTATACATCTTACTTCTGAGTTTTCAGCTCTATTATGTAAGTCTTCTACATTTTTATAGTCTAGACTTTTTGCTTTAACTCCACCAATTTCAATAACATGGCTTGCAATTGTGATTCCTAGCTCACTCAACAATTTTTTTGCCACCGCTCCAGCTGCAACACGTACAGTCGTTTCACGAGCTGAAGATCGCTCTAAAACATTCCGTACATCTCTAAAACCATATTTTATAGCTCCATTTAAATCGGCATGCCCTGGTCGTGGTTTTGTAATGCTTCTTTTTCCTTCGTATTCTAGATTGTCCAAAGGTTCAGGACCCATAATATTAGTCCAATGTTTAAAGTCGTTATTTTCAACAACTAATGCGATAGGAGAGCCTAATGTATAACCATGTCGAACACCGCTTGTAATTTGAGCAGTATCCTTTTCTATTTGCATTCTTCGCCCTCTTCCATATCCACCTTGACGTCTACGAAGTTCAACATTTATTTCTTCTGCTAAAATTGGTAAGCCTGCTGGAACGCCTTCAATAATTGTAGTTAATTGTGGACCATGTGATTCACCAGCTGTTAAATAACGCATGTCAACACCTTCTCTTTATGTAAGTTTAAAATTATTTAGTTATTACTATAGCACAACCTATTCTGAATTTAATATAAAAAGAGAGCCATATCCGGGCACTTTTTTGATTTTTTTGCAAAAAAATGAATTATTCAGTAGAAAAACTTAATTTTTTAGCATTTGATTGTGCAATCATTTTATCAATATTTCAAAACAAGAATAAATGATTAGATGAGCCTTCTTGGCACAGTCTTTAAGCTGTACCGAGATTTCATCCAACACTTGAATTCTTTTACTTATTTTAAATTGCTTTTATCATATTCAATTATTTTTCGTCACGAACTATTCTCATTACTAAGGCATTTGAGTCTCCGATTAATCTTGCACCATTTATAAGGTCGTTTTTTCAAAGCATTCACTGCCATTTTTTATTAGATAATTTTACTTATGATTGAAGCTTTGCACGGAAGTCTTTTAACTCAAACATAAATTCTTCAAATTGTGGGATATTCATTTGTTGAGCTGAATCTGATAAAGCAACTGCTGGATCTGGATGTACTTCAGCCATTACTGCATCTGCTCCAATTGCTAATGCTGCTTTAGCTGTCGGTAATAGTAAGTCCTTACGACCAGTAGAATGTGTAACATCTACAACAACTGGTAAATGTGTTTCTTTCTTCAGAATAGGTACTGCTGAGATATCTAACGTATTTCTTGTAGCTTTCTCGTAAGTACGAATTCCTCTTTCACAAAGAATAATTTGGTCATTTCCTTGCGAGATAATGTATTCTGCTGCATTAATAAATTCTTCAATTGTTGCTGATAGTCCACGTTTTAATAATACAGGTTTATTTACTTGACCAACCGTTTTCAGTAAATCAAAGTTTTGCATATTCCGTGCACCAATTTGAATTACA
>NZ_NUHI01000086.1:0-67935 GCF_002575105.1 Bacillus sp. AFS053548
CGGGGTCTTTAGCCTTCCCGCATATCCCATAGGAGTCGAGCATCCCTCCATTCCAATCAACTTGTTCATCAAAAAAAGTCTGCAATAAAAACCTAATCAAATAGCCTTTACTTAGTGTAAACTAACAGTTGTTTCTTAATTAGTTTGTAGGTCAATTAATATCGAACATTAATTTATAAACTAATCACTTGAACTAGTTTATATAAAAATTTCTTATAATATTTTAAACTTCTGAAAAAAACATTACTAGTGTTTGTAGATTTATAAAATTACTCAAACGTAAACCATTTAAAACATTAAAAGAACATCCCAAAATAATAAATTAATCTTCAATAATTTGGGGTTTCCCTATTGATTGTTTTATATTTCAACAAGCTGAAGACCCACAAGGTTATGTACTTGTGGGTTTTCTTAAATTGGGTTTGGTATAAGTGTTTCAAATAATTGGGCTAATTCATTTTGTACACATAGCTCACTTCTTAATCAATAATCTTAACTTAAAGTTCATATTCCCCGTTATCTAAGGTTAAATATCCAAAACTCTAGTGCTTAACCTTGATCATGTGTTTCGAAATTCTCATTTGCTGTTGATTTAGGTAAATCGTTAACCTCATAAGCCACCCTTATTCCGGATTCGATTGCGCCTTGAATCCAACCTGGGGCTGTAGAAGTGTGATCACCAGCAAAATGAATTAGTCCTTCTGGGGTTGATATATATGGGGAAATCTCAGTTTGCTGGTCAGGTTTGAAAATAGCAAAAGCTCCACCTGAAAAAGGATTTTTTGACCAACTAAATGTATTACCAGTAATAAACTCATTATATATTTCTTTACCGTAAATTTTGGATAAATCTTCTAGCGCATTCTCTATTTGTTCTTTTTCAGTTAAGCTATCCCAAATTGATGCGTTATCTTCCCATGTATAGCTTGCTAATATGACACCTGGGCCTTCTGAACCAACGGATTGGCTTGGGAAATAGGAATAACGAACAGGTAAATCAGATATCATTTTTCCTCCAATAAAACCCGCTTTTTCCCAAAATCTAGTTTTAAATTGTAATCCAATTTTAGTCGAAGGAACATAATGTAATTGTCGAATTGCTTTATATTTGTTATAAGAAAATAAATCGCGTGGAATGATTTCAACGAAGTTTAGTAATGAAAAAGGAATAGTAATGATGGCTAAGTCTCCAGTTACCGAATATGCCTGCGAAGTTTGTGTATCTTCTGTATGAATCGTTACTGAAGAGTCGTGTTGCTCAATTTTTTTCATTTTTTGATGGTAAATAATATTTTCTTGTAATTCAGGTAGAAATGAATAAGGTAAGTGATCGTTTCCACCTTTTATTTCATAAAACTTTAGTCCAGGAGTAAATAGAATCATTACTTCTCGAAGTAAGGCAGTGAATGAAAGCTCAGGAAAGCCTTCCATCCCTAGCATAACTTTAATCATATCAATGGCTCCAACTGATAAAGTTTTACCATATGGATTATATTTTAAATAATATTCCATCGAATAACGATCAAGTAATTTAATAACGATTTCCCAATTCTTTTTTTGATTCTTTTTAATGAAGTCAGTTACAGGTTGCATGGCGTATTGAGCCAAATATTCAGCTGTTTTGCCTTTTTCAGATGGTGAAGTAGGGAAGTTAAGAATGTCTGGATTTTCTTCATAAAGCTTTTGAATGGTTCTTACATTGTTTACGTATATAATATCGTTTGGAGTGCTATTAATGAATTCTTCTAAAGGAAGGTTAAATTTCTTAATATACTCTAATACAAGCAAGTGAATAGAAGGTAATCTCATTGCACCATTTTCCATATACTGTCCTGCATAAAAATTACGATTAGTAAAAATACGACCACCAATTCGATTATTTCCTTCGAGAACTGTTACTTCATGTCCCGCTCCTTTTAAAAGTGAAGCAGCTACTAAACCTGATATCCCAGCACCAACAATAATAATATTTTTAGGCTCAAGTGTTTTTGGTAGTCCTGTACGAATTGTTTGAAGCATTTGTTCCATTGATATAGGAGGCTCCATACTAACTGGCATAATTTCGCTCCTCTATATTTATGACATTCATAGAAGTTTATTCATAAATAGAGGAATATAGAAGAGGTTAATAGCAGGATTAGGAATAGAAATGGCATAAGAAAAAGAGCTTGAAAAATCAAGCTCTCGATTTGTAGAAAAAGTCTCTAAAAATTTGCTACTTTTTACGTCTAAATAGGTTAACGATAAATACAATAATTGCGATAATTAATAGAATATGAATTAGTCCGCCTGCGATATGGAAAGTAAAGTAGCCTAATACCCATAAGATTAAAAGAATAAAAAATAATATCCACATAATATGAACATTCCTTTCTTAATGACTGTATTATTACCTTCTCCAATTTTAACTTTCATATCCATTTATTGAGCACAAAAGTGAAAAAGCTACCAAAATCGGTAGCTTTCATGAATTAAAATTTATCAAAAACAGTGTAAGGCATTTGTCTTTTATGTCTAGATTTATTAAACCATGATTCGATTTTTGCTTGAGAGTCACTATTAATTTCTTTACCTTCTAAATAATCATCGATGTCATCATATGTAACCCCAAGAGCGACTTCATCTGCTAATTGTGGGCGATCTTCTTCAAGGTCAGCAGTCGGAACTTTTTCATATAGCTTAGGTGGGCAATTTAATTCTTTTAGTAGCATCTTTCCTTGTCGTTTATTTAGACGGAAAATCGGACAAAGGTCTGAACCACCATCGCCATATTTAGTGTAAAAGCCAGTAACAGCCTCAGCAGAATGGTCAGTGCCTAAGACAACACACCCGTTCATAGCAGCAATGCTATATTGAGCTTTCATTCTTTCACGTGCTTTTTCATTACCTTTTGCAAAATCAGTAAGTTCAACGCCAATATCTTTTAATGTTTTAACACTAGCATCTACAGCAGCTTTAATATTCACTGTGTAGGTCTTAGTTGGTTGAATAAACTTTAACGCTTCCTGGCAGTCCTCTTCGTCCATTTGAACGCCATATGGTAATCGAATTGCGATAAATAGATAATTTTTTTCTGATTGCTCATTATTTAATTCATCTATTGCCATTTGTGCAAGTTTACCAGTTAAAGTTGAATCTTGACCACCTGAAATACCTAATACAAAACCATTTAAAAATGGATGTTTTTTTAGATAGGTTTTTAGGAAATCAACACTAATCCTTACTTCCTCTTTAGGATCGATAACTGGCTTTACTTTCATTTCTTCGACGATTTCTTTATGTAAACTGTTCAATCTTCATTCTCCTTTTGATACAGATTGTATTTTTTAATATAAGCGTAGCAATCCTCCGGTAATAAATATCTTGGCTCGCCTCCTTTAGCAAACTCTTCTCGGATATATGTTGAACTAATTTCCATCGCTAATCCTTTATCAATTAGATGAAATCTTGAGCCGTTATCATTGTTTCTTAATAAGGGAGAACGAGAGATGGTCTTTAGCATATCAATTCCATCACGGGCCATTACAATGAATTTATTTTCGGAAACTAATTGATCTCCGTATTTCCATTTTCCTTCTGCTATATCTTCTAGGAGATCAGCTCCCATTATGAAATAAACCTCATCTTCACTATATTCCGCTTTAAAATGGTTCATTGTATAGTAAGTGAAAACTTCCCAAGCCTCTTTACTCATTTCATAATCATCTGCAATAAACTTTGAGTTGTTTTGAATTGCCAATTTTAACATATTCCAACGATGTTCATCAGTATTATGTAATTGTTTATCTCTTCTTTTTGAAGAGCATGGTAAGAAGATAACTTTGTCTAATTGACAACGATGAGCAATCGTACTTGCAGTCCATAAATGAACGTTTGTAATCGGATCAAACGAACTGCCATAAATCCCAATTTTAGCCATTTTTCATTTCCTCTGTTTTCTTTCTAGCTTCTGCTATTTTTTCCATTTTGTTATCCCAACATTTTTGACTTAAGTCAACTGGATATTCTTCAGGGTTTAATGCACGCTTGTATTCTTCCCAAAGTACACTTAAGTTGTTTTCAGCAAAATCCTGAATGTCTTTAATTGCAGGCACTTTGTAGACTAATTCACCTTTAGTAAAGATTTGGTGATGAAGTTCTCTAGCTTCAAAATTAGTTACAAACTTACTGATATATGGATGGATTGGATGGAATAACTTTATTTTTTCCTCAGACCCTGGATCTTCATCTTCAAGGGCAATATAATCAGCCTCAGCGTGATGGTTAACTGTATTAATAATTCGATACAATTTCTTTAGTCCAGGTGTTGTAACTTTTTCTGGGTTTTGAGAAATTTTTATTGTATCAATCATTTTCCCATTTTCATCTTCAATACTCACTAATTTATAAACAGCTCCAAGAGCCGGTTGATCATATGCTGTAATAAGCTTTGTTCCGATTCCCCAAGAATCAATTTTTGCTCCTTGCGATTTTAAATTTAAAATTGTATATTCATCTAAATCATTCGATGCAACAATTTTAGTATTTACGAACCCAGCTTCATCGAGCATTTTTCTAGCTTCTTTCGATAAATAGGCTAGGTCACCACTATCTAGTCGGATTGCTGCAAAGTTAATTTTATCACCTAGTTCTTTTGCAACTTTAATCGCATTAGGCACTCCACTTTTAAGTGTATCGTATGTATCAACTAGGAATGTACAGTTGTAATGAAGATCTGCATATTTTTTGAAAGCTATGTATTCATCCCGATATGCTTGCACGAGCGCATGAGCATGAGTACCTGAAACAGGAATATTAAATAATTTACCAGCACGAACATTACTAGTCGCATGGAATCCACCAATATAAGCGGCTCTTGCTCCCCAAATGGCAGCATCAAATTCTTGAGCACGTCTTGTTCCAAATTCCATTAACGTATCATTACCAACGATATGTTTAATTCGTGATGCTTTAGTAGCGATTAATGTTTGATAATTGACAATGTTTAATAAGGCAGTTTCAATTAATTGGGCCTGTAATAGCGGGGCCTCAACTCTTAAAATTGGCTCATTGCCAAAAACTAATTCACCTTCTTGAATTGCTCTAATTGATCCTGTGAATTTTACATTAGACAGGAATTGAATAAATTCATCTTTATATCCTAGTTCTTCTTTTAAATAGGCAAGATCTGAACTACTAAATTTAAAGTTCTGCAGATAACTGATTATTTTTTCTAAACCCGCAAAGATTGCATATCCATTTCCAAATGGGAGTTTACGAAAATAAAGTTCAAAAATAGCGTTTTTATTGTGAATATTGTCTCCCCAATAAGTTTCCGCCATATTAATTTGATAAAGGTCTGTATGAAGTGCAAAGCTATCATCTTGAAAGTTGTAATTCATCTTATTTCCGCCCCTAAAGTATTTTTGAAATGACTTAATGCCCATTCATGTCCAGCTGCATTAAAGCTTGCAACAGCCTGCTGATGAATGACTATTTTATAACCCTTATTATAAGCATCGACTGCGGTATGTAATACACAAATATCAGTGCAAACTCCTATTAAATGAAGTTCGTTTATGCCTCTTTCATTTAGTTTTATCTCAAGGTCTGTTCCTGCAAAAGCGGAGTAACGAGTTTTATCGAGCCATTGAATAGTTGAATTGCCTTTCGATGAATTGTATAAATCCATTAATCCACCATATAAATCTCTTCCTTTAGTATGTCTAATATTATGAGGTGGAAATAATTTTGTTTCGGGATGAAACGGATCGTTCTCATCATGGACGTCTACTGCAAAAACAACATAATCCTGATTTTCAATGAAATTTTTTGTTAAATGAAGAATACTTTGCTCAATTTCCTGTGCCGGTTTACCACAAGTTAATGAACCAGCATCTGCTACAAAGTCGTTCGTATAATCAATAATAATGAGCGCTTTTTTATCCATTGATTAATCACCCCAAGTGTAAGAATGTTAATTTCTTCACATAATAGAAAAAATTAAATTAGTTTTTCATCTTCAATCTTATTATAAGTTAATTCAGATGAAAACCTAAATTTTGGAAATTTATTAAATCATGTATATTATTAACTTTACCATTAAAAATTACTATTTTTCGTAGGTTTTGTATCCTTTGAGCGATTAGAGGAAATTAATGAAATGTACCGAACTAACTAATAGATTAATTATAGTTAGAAGAGGTGACATGATGGAAGTAGTTCGTGCAAAATCAGAGCATATTACAGAAGTAGCAAATTTATTTGATCAGTACAGAATGTTTTATAAACAAGAAAGTAATTTAAACGGAGCGATTGATTTTATAATGGAACGAATCAATAACAAAGATTCTGTTATTTTTCTCGTAAAAGAAGAAGAGCAATATATGGGATTTACTCAGTTATATCCTTCATTTTCTTCTGTATCCATGAAAAAGTTATGGATTTTAAATGACTTATATGTAACCGAAACGGCAAGGCAAAAAGGAGTCGCACAATTGTTGTTAAATGCGGCAAAGAAATTTGCAATCGAATCGAAAGCAAAAGCATTAGATTTACAAACTGCGATTGATAATAAATCGGCACAAGCATTGTATGAAAAAAATGGCTATCAAGTTGATAAAGAATTTCTTTCGTATTCATTAAATTTAGAAAATCTTAAGTGATCGTCAAATAATTGTAGCTAATAAAATTAATGAAAATCTAGAACTATTATCAAATGCTTTGAAATAGGTTAATAAAGTTATACCTTAAAATAAAACTAACTTGAAGGAGAACATGATGCTTACAGTTAAAGGCTCATTTAATGAAGCTAAAATATTTACAGATAATGTGGAACAAGGAGCAATTGGGCAAATTATTGAACTATGTAATCAAGAGTTCGTGAAAAGTTCTAAAATTAGAATTATGCCTGATACTCATGCAGGTAAGGGATGTACAATTGGAACGACAATGACGATTCAAGATAAAATCGTTCCAAATCTCGTTGGGGTTAACTAGTCGGCTCCAACGGTAAAAAACTCGCTCAATTGCTGGAAACCCTAACGTATAATATAGTCGAGGGCAATCAGCAGCCAGAGGCTATGGTGACATAGTCAAATGGTTCAGAGACTTGCACGTTGTTAGCAGACGATTGTGCAGAATTATTCTTTCCTAATCTCGGAAGGAATAATTAATACGGCGAGCCTACATAAGGAGCTGCATACTCCGATGATTGTAGAGAAGGTATAGTCCACTCTCTAAGAAATTAGAGGTTAAAGTACGATATAGGTTGCGGAATGGAAACAATAAGAGTTTCACAAAAAGAAATCGATTTTCAAAAACTAGATGCTGTCATTCGTAAACATGTTCCATCAGGGTTTTCAATTCGAAATAATAAGCATGAATTTGTGAAGAAAATTGATTTTTCACAGCTGTACTGTTTTAAAGAATTAAATGAAACAAGAACAAAGCTTAGCTTAGGATCACTTGGTGGTGGTAATCATTTTATTGAGTGCAATTCTGATGAGGAAGGAAATATTTATTTTGTGATACATTCCGGAAGCCGAAATTTAGGTAAAGTTGTAGCGGAATTTTATCAGAAAAAGGCGTATGAATTATTAAAGAGCCAGTCTGAAAATCGTTCAAAAGTCATTCAGCAATTAAGGGATGAAGGCCGTGAAAAAGAAATTGAAGCGGCATTAAAAAATCTTCCTTCACAATATATTCCAAAGGATTTAGCTTATTTAGAAGGAGTTTGGTTTGATCGATATATGCATGATATGGCAATTGCCCAAGAATATGCTTTATGGAACCGGAAGGCAATGATGGATGAAATCGTAAAGAATATGGATTTAACAGTTGTTGAACAATTTACGACTGTTCATAATTATATTGATATCGAAAACATGATTCTTCGTAAGGGAGCGATTTCCGCCCAAAAAGGTGCGAAAGTATTAATTCCGATCAACATGCGAGATGGTAGTTTGATTGCAATCGGAAAAGGAAATCCAGATTGGAACTATTCGGCCCCTCATGGTGCAGGTCGAATTCTTAGTCGTTCCAAAGCAAAAGCAACTCTTTCACTTGATGAGTTTAAAGAAACAATGAAGGATGTTTGGAGTACTTCAGTTTTAGAGAGTACACTTGACGAAAGTCCAATGGCTTATAAGGAAATGAAAGAAATCATTGAAAATACTAAAGATGCAATCGAAGTTATTAAAGTCATTAAACCACTTTATAATTTCAAAGCAAATTAAATCTATCTACACACTAAAACAAAGCCACCTATAGGGTGGCTTTGTTTTAAATTAATTTTCTATAATTTCATACGTATCAAACTCTTGAATTGTCTTTTTATTCTCATCAACCCTTTCAGTAAAGTTTCCTTTTGTATAATAATTAATTACATTTCTCCAGAAAGCTTTGGCAGGTTCATTTTTTTCAATTTCTGAGATACTCCATTTTCCAGGAAACAGATTGAAAAGTTCAATTGCAACTTTCTTACCAAAACCATGCCCTTTATATTTTTTAATTATAAAAAACTCTTCTATACAATTTGAAGTTGATTCTAATGAAGCCTCAATTATAGTGAATCCGATCAGTTCTTCATTATACAACACAAAAAAAGCGTGATAATCTAGATCCTGCCAGCATTTTTCCAAATTAAACTTATGATAAGAACCATTTTCCCCTAGTTTAATTTCAGGAAGATATTTCGTAAATTCATAAATATAAAATTGCATTAAATTGTGTAATTTTGATTCCTCTTCTTTTTTTACTTTAACAATCTTTAACAAAGATTTCCCCTCCAATATCTAGTTTCAATATTTATAAATAATTGACTAATTATAGTAAAATCCCTTTATTTTTAGGATGAAATATAAAAGGAGATAGTTTACAAGTGTTGAATAGATAGTAAGTATTAAAAAAGGAGGACTTAGCTATGTCAGAGCATTTTAAAAGAATTGATACAGTTTTTCTGCAAGTAACTGATTTTGAGAAAGCGGTAGATTGGTATTGCTCGGTATTGGGTTTTACGGTTAGATGGAACGATCCGATGAATGGATATGCGGCATTAAATATTGGGGAAACACCATTAACGTTACGTTTAAATGGTTTGAATTTAAAGATTTAGAAGGAAATCGTTTAGGTGTATGCTCTTTTCCTGAATAAAATAAATGTCTAAAAAAGGAAGTTATAACTTGAGTAAAAAGGTTATTACATTTGTGCTAATTTTTGTAGCATTAGTGAGCATATTTACTTATATATCAATAAATTTTAATTCAAAAGAAAAAGCAGTTAGTTTCGCTATTCATAAGGATTTACCAGAATTAAAAAAAGTGGATTACAAATTGGTTAAGATCCCGAATAGTCCATACATTCTTTGTATTACTGATATACCGCATAGTATATATATATTTAAAACATCATCGTTTTTAAATATGAATTTTGCTTCAATTTCAGGTGCAGAGCATTTGTATGCCGGAGATGGCAAGGGAATGCATTTTTTAAATGATCAACTAATTTATGGATTTGATAAGGATCGCCCTAAAGGAAAAGCAATCTATATAGATGGTGAAAAAATGAGAACGGTGTATTTGAACAAGTACTTTAAAACAAGTAAATATAAGATGAATTATAAAGATTTAGTGTTCTATTATCCTAATAAGCCGATGAAGACAACTAAAAATAGTTTAGGGTATACAGAAGTTACATATCGTTAACCGTTTCAGACTGCACGCCAAACATTTGCAATCAGTCTGAAAACCTATTTTTTTTACTGTGTCTACACACTGATGCAATACTTTTAAAGAGTATTTCTTTTTCTATGTATGACGAATTAAAAAAATTAATAAAGGGGATGAGAATATGTTCGATCAATCTAATTATGAATGCCGTGTAGAGTGGGGAAAAAGGGGAGCTAGAGAAGCAGCAGAACGCGGGGATATTACGATTATTGTTGATGTTCTTAGTTTTTCATCGACTGTTGTTTCAGCAGTATTTCAAAACGCCATCGTCTATCCATATCCACCAAATTTAGATGGGAAAGCTTATGCTAAAAAGATTGGAGCGGAGTATATTTTAGGAAGAAATGAAGCGGCAGTTTTAGGGAAGGCAACACTTTCGCCGGTCTCATTTAATGAACGTCATGCCAATAATAAATTTGTTTTATGTTCTCTAAATGGGGCATTTTGTTCATGGATCGCTTCAAAGGTGCCAGCGTTATTGATTGGTTCTTTACTTAATGCATCTTCGGTTGCAAGTTTGGCTAATCGTCTAAAAAACGAAAAAAATGTTAATATAACAGTCATTCCGTGCGGTGAGGTTTGGAATGATTTACATGAAAATGAGGATGCACTGCGACCTTCTATAGAAGATTATTTAGGAGCAGGAGCAATTTTGTCAGAGTTAGAAGGAACAAAATCACCAGAAGCGGAAGTTTGTATTGGCGCGTTTCTTCACTCGAAACATAAAATTAAAGAATTGATTTGGGAATGTGGAAGTGGAAGAGAGCTGAGAATGAAGGGTTTTGAAGAAGATGTTACGCACTGTAGTCAATTAAACCATTTTAAAGTAGTACCAGTTTTACGAAATGATTGCTTCGTTAATGGTCTTGAAATGGAAAAAGGATGAAACTAAATTCATCCTTATCCTTTTTAACGCTCAAAAATAGCGTATGAACTAACATTTTTTAATAAAATTTTAGGTTTACTACCATCCAAATTGGCGATCCATACATTACCGACAACATCTAATTCTCCTTTTCTGGTCCAAGTTATTTTATTGGTAGACTTAGAGTAGACTGGGTTATAATCTCCTTTTCCAGTAGGTGGATTAGTTATTTTTAATTGTTTATGAGTAGAAAGATTAATCACATTTAAGGATGGTTTTGGTCGCTTCTTTTCATCATTTGACCACTCACTTTCTTTTACTCTTGAAACAACAATTGATGTGTCATCACACCATGCAAATCCTAATTCAGCATAATGTGGTGGTGTTAAATTTGTAGATGTAAATGCTGGCATTTCAGTAATATTCATCTTTTTATTTTTGTATCCGAAAACTAATCTGCCTCCACCTGCAATGTATCCTAATATATTTTTAGTTTGAGCCCATTTTGGATTATCTAAATGTAAAATAATTTCATCTTGAACTTCAAAAACCTTTCCATCTGAAGAAATGATACAGAGCATGTCACTATCCATAGACCAAGAAGCTGTTGGATTAACAATAAAAGAGATCCATTTTTGATCAGGCGAAAATTGAAATGTTGACGCATTTATGGACGGAATGGAAGTATTGCCTTTTGTTAGAGTTTTGGGAACAACAAAAAATTGTTTAACATTGTTTGTTACGCTAGTAATATTTTTTAAATCCTTTGGTAAGGTGATTTTATATAAAACTGGATTTGTCCAACCGCCCGGATTTAGTACTGCGGCTGATGAAGCTATAAAGCCCTTACCGTTTGGAATCCAATTATAATCATCTACACCTAGTGCAATATTGTAAAAGTTATTAAAATCAGAGACATTCAACACACCACTATCTAGAAAAGCAAAAATATTTTTAGTAGGGGACCATTTAGGATTCTCACCATCGGAAATAATCCTTTGTTCTTTTTTTGTTTTCATATTATAAATCCATATTTCTGAGCGAGTAGGGTAAGATGCTGTAGGACCAGTAGGTATTTCTTTTTGGTACATTAAATAATTTCCATCAAATGACCACTCGGGCTGATTCGAATAAA
The DNA here is from genome assembly GCF_002575105.1 of Bacillus sp. AFS053548. NCBI lineage: Bacteria > Bacillati > Bacillota > Bacilli > Caryophanales > Bacillaceae > Bacillus > Bacillus sp. AFS053548. The sequence continues at coordinate 11,708 of NZ_NUHI01000086.1, forward strand.
CTCCTTTTGCTTTTGTTATTTTTTCCTCTTTATTATTTAATTTTGTCCAAACATATCCATCGCGAATAAAAGCAATTTTTAATGAGTTAGTAGTCGTTTCGGCGTAACTAAAGTTCGGAAAAATTAAACAAACAACGATCAAGAAAGAGAGTAGAAATTTGCGATTCATAAATTCACCCCGTTAACTTATTTTGATTTATTTTTCCCAAGAAATTATATAAATATCAAAAGGACGATATTGTTAAGTCAATCATTTTCAGGCCGGATAAAACATTAAATGATCGAATAGCTAAGTTATATAAAGTAACTAAAAGAGGTGGCTTTTCTTGGAGAAATGGATTGGAGCAGCTGGTATTTGTATTAATCATAAAGGGCAGATTTTAATGGTTCTTCAAGGCAAGCCTGATGAAAACAAGCTTTGGGCTGTTCCATCAGGCGGTTTAGAAAAAAATGAATCGATTGATGAGTGTTGTAAAAGAGAGATACTCGAAGAAACAGGATATGAAGTTGAAGTAATGAAGCAATTGTTTATTAAAGAAGGGATCTCGTATGGTTTTCAAGTAGAAGTACATTATTTTGAGGTTAGAATTATTGGAGGCTATGCTAAAATCCAAGATCCTGATCAATTAATATATGAAATTGCTTGGAAATCAGCAAAGGAAATTCTTGAATTAGAGCTTAGTTTTCCGGAGGATCGAAACTTATTAATCGACTTAATTAATAAAAAAGTAAATAAGGAATAAATTAAAAAGCCGTTTGATAAAAAATCAAACGGCATGTTTTGTTTAAATTAATATTCTTCTACAGTTGCGATATACGGTAGATTTCGATATTGCTGTGCATAATCAATTCCATAGCCAACGATAAACTCATCTGGAATGACAAAACCTACATAATCAACCGGTAAATCGATTTTTCTTCTTTCAGGTTTATCTAATAAAGTACAAATCTTAATCGATTTTGGTTTATGCATTTGAAGATGATCACGTAAAAAATGCAATGTTAGACCACTATCAATGATATCTTCAATTACCACCACGTTTTTATCTGTGATATTCTCATCTAAATCCTTTAGTAGTCGGACTTTTCCAGTTGATTCAGTTTGATTACTATAGCTGGAGACAGAAATAAAGTCTACATTAATATTACTCTTCATTTCACGAACTAAATCAGCTGCAAATACAAAAGATCCTTTTAATACAACTACAAGGATAAGGGGTTCGTTATTAAAGTCATGTTCAATTTGTTTGGCAAGTGCTTTTACTCTATTTTTTAAATCGGTTTCAGAAATTAAAGTGTCTTTTATTCTATAAGCCATGTAAATTACCCTCTTTACTAATTATTAACTATTTTTTACTTTGTTAGATGAGCATTCATCATTATCTCCATTTTAACAATATTTACTAATTAGTAGTATTAAAAAGTTAGTTTAATGAACATCCATCAATTTGGTAATAATAACCACATAACATAAATGGAGGTATTTAAAGATGAATGAAAAGATTGATTATAATGGCTTGCCGAAGCACTCAAAGCCAATATGGAGAAGTGGACTTAATATTCCTACTTTTGAACCGTTTAACGATGATGAAGAGTTTGATGCTGTAATCGTTGGTGCCGGAATTACGGGAATTTCAACCGCATATTTTTTAACGCAAGCGGGTATGAAGGTGGCTTTACTAGAAGCGAATAAAATAATTAATGGAACAACTGGCCACACGACTGCAAAAGTAACAGCACAGCATGATTTAATTTACGATGAGCTAATTCAACATATTGGATTAGAAAAGACAAAAATCTTTTATCATTCTACTAAAAATGCAATGGATTTTATTCGGAAATATACGAATGATAACCAAATAGAATGTAATTATGAGACCCAAGATGCAACGATTTATACGGCTTCAGATGTTTATGTAAGAAACCTAGAAAATGAATTGAAATCTTATGAAAAATTAGGAATTGACTCATTTGGAGCAGTAAAAACATTATTACCTTTTGATACAAAATATTCGATTACAATGAGGGATCAGGCCCAGTTTCATCCATTAAAATATTTGATTCATTTATTAAAAGCCTCAATTGAAAATGGATTAAAGATTTATGAAGAAACTGTAGTTATCGATGTTGAAACGGGCAACTGTCCAGTTGTAGTCACTCAAAGTGGAAGAAAAATTAAATGTAAGCATGTTGTTAGTGCATCCCATTTTCCTTTTTACGATGGAAATCAATTGTTTTTTACGAAATTACATGCAGATCGTTCATATGCCCTAGCTGCAAAAGTAAAAACAGCTTATCCAGGTGGCATGTACATAAGTGCGGAAAATCCGAAAAGATCTCTAAGATCATTTAAATATAATAATGAAGAATTAGTACTAATTGGTGGGGAAAGTCATAAAACTGGTGTAGAAACTCGTACAATGAGTTTTTATGAAAATTTAAAGCTCTTTGGTGAAGAAACCTTTGGAATTGAAGATGTTAAATTCAGATGGTCTGCCCAAGATTTAATCACTTTAGATAAAATGCCTTATATTGGTAGACTATCATCAAAACATGAAAACATTTACGTAGCCACTGGTTTCCGTAAATGGGGTATGACAAGTGGAACAGTCTCTGCCCAGTTAATAAGTAATTTAATTTTAGGAAAAGAAGCTGTTGATGCTGATGTGTTCACTCCTTCGAGATTTCAAGCAGACCCTAGCATCAAGCATTTCTTAATGCAAAACCTAGATGTAGCTAAACATTTAATTGAAGGGAAATTAGAACCTGTTTCTAGAAAAATAGAAGAGTTATACAATGATGAAGGCTCAGTTGTAACACTAGATGGGAAAAGAGTTGGAGCCTATAAAGATGTAAATGGTAAAGTTCATTGTGTAGACACAACTTGTACTCATTTGGGTTGTGAGGTCGAATGGAATAATGGTGAAAAATCATGGGATTGTCCTTGCCATGGCTCAAGGTTTTCAATTTATGGTGAAGTATTAGAAGGGCCAGCCGATCAACCTTTAAAACAAGTTTTTGTTCAATAACTTTAAAATAGAAAAATTAATGAGGAGAAACTATGCGGGAAAATAAAATAGCAATTATTACAGGTGCAAGTCGGTTAAATGGAATCGGAGCGTCAATCTGTCATTTATTAGCTGATAGTGGGTTTGATATCTTTTTTACGTATTGGACTAATTACGATACTGAAATGCCTTGGGGAATTGAGTTAAATGAGCCACTTAAATTGAAAAATGCCTTACTTGCAAAAGGTGTAAGAGTATCTAGTCTAGAGCTTGATTTAACAAAGGAAGATTCACCTAACTTACTGATTGAGTATGTAATAAAAGAGCTCGGTAAACCAAGAGTACTAATTAACAATGCAGCATATTCAACAAATAATGATTATTCCAATTTAACTTTTCAAGAACTAGATAAGCATTATACAGTGAATATTCGAGCGACAACCATTTTAAGTACACTATTTGCACAAAACTTTAAGTTTAAAAGTGGTGGAAGAATTATAAATCTGACATCTGGACAATTTAAAGGAGCAATGCCAGGGGAGCTTGCTTATGCTACAACAAAAGGAGCAATAGATACATTAACAATAACATTATCAGCTGAAGTTGCGAAATTAGGTATAACGGTTAATGCTGTTAACCCAGGTCCAACAAATACTGGATGGATGACAGAAGAAAACAAAAAAGAGTTAATGCCTCTTTTTCCTTTCGGACGAATAGGAGAGCCGAATGACGTTGCTAAGTTAATTAAATTTCTAGTAAGCGAAGATGCTGATTGGATAACAGGTCAAATAATCCATTCTGAAGGTGGCTTTATAAGATAATATGGAAGATGTCTCAATAGGAATGTTGAGACATCTTTTTTTGTAAAAATACCGAGGAATCCATGGTAACCAGTATTTTGTAGCGTAGCAATAATTTATTTTTTAAATCTCTAAAGATAATCTATTGAAAAATGTCTTAGCAATTTGTGATGAAAACTTTTTAAAGTGTCGAACCCAACCATAATGACCAGGTAAATGATTAGGCAATTTAATTTCAATTGGTATAAGGCCTTTATTTTTCAAAAATGAAAAATCTAAACCGATTGTTACGCCTAAACCGCTCATTACCGCATTTTCAATAGCGACAGTATTATTCTTTGTAAATAAAATATTTGTCTTCCCAAATTTAGAAATGTATTCTTCTACAAAATTTTTGATAATTGGATCGTCATAAAGAATTAGCGTTTCTTGTTGCAGTTTTTCAGGAGAGAGCGATTTTAAAGAACAAGTGCTATTAACGGTAGTGTAGTAATGGCGGACGAAGGGGATGCATCTTTTAAATAAATAAAATTAAGGCTGCCTAATCATAATTAGGCAGCCTCAGTCTGAAAATCAAGTTTTTAGGAATTTGTCCACAAGCTGAATCCACCTAAATAGGTGGTTTTTTATTTTTGCAATAGGTATTTAAACATAATTTGTCGAATATAGTATTTCGAAAGCAAAATAATATTTTATCAAATTTAACCGTCAAAGCTTCTATTTCATTCAGTAATTAATTTTAAAATGAAAAGAGGTGGAAATTTGAGAAAGATTCGAGTTAAACCAAGTAAAGGGCAGTCATTTTTAGGTTTATTGATTGGCATTATTTTTATTGTCCTTGGTTTTACAATTGTAATACCAAAAGCTGGTTTGTTCGGATTGTTATGGACCGGAATTGCGCTAATGATTACGATAATCAATGGATACAACGTTTTTAGTAAACGTGGTATATCCAATTATGAAGTTAATGTTGAAAAGTATATTACAAGAGAGAAAGAGGACTTTGAAGTGAAACTTCGTAAATTAAATAAATTAAAAAATGACGGGGTGATCACAGATAGTGAATTTCAAAAACAAAAAGAAAAAATTTTCAACCAAGAAATGTAGATAAATTAAAAAGCGGTTGATCATCTGAAAGAAGGAAAAGAAATGGTAATAAAATTACTTCTAGAAGTTATGCTACCTCTATTTTTTTATGTTATATTAGGCTATTTGTTTAATCGACTTTTTAAACTTCACTTACGTACTTTAACAACCCTCTTAGTTTATTTATTTCTTCCAGTAGCAGTATTTATGAAAATATATGATAGTCCGTTATCTGGTAAAGTTGCAGGTGGCGTTTTATTTTACTTGGTTATTCAATTTGTCTCCATGTCTCTACTTTCAACTTTAATATGTAGATGGAGAGGAATTGAAAAATCTATGCAAGGTACATTTGCTAATAGCATCGCATTAAATAATTCAGGAAATCTTGGATTGCCAGTAAATGCGTTAGTTTTTAAAAATGATCCTTTTGCATTGAGTATTGGAGTTTTAATCGTTTTGTTCCAAAATATAATGACATTTACTGTTGGGGTATATAATGCAGAGGCTTCAGTCCAATTGAAAGAAGCAATTTTGAAAATGCTTAAGCTACCAATCATATATAGTGTAGTACTTGGCTTTATTCTTCAAATATTTCATGTGAAATTAAATCATGAATTGGTTACCATTTTAAATCCTATTACTGAATCATTCGCCCCATTTGCGTTAATTACACTTGGAGCTCAATTAGCTGAATCGGGGAAAGAAATTAGCTGGAACAATTTAGCGATTAGTAACTTCTTAAGATTAATTGGTGGTCCACTTATTGCATTTGCCCTTATAAAAATTTTCGGTTTTGAAGGTGTGGTTGCAAAAGCTCTTTTTATAGGTAGTGCCTTCCCAAGTTCAAGAAATAGTGCATTACTTTCATTCAAAGGTCCGCATGCAAGTTTTGCAGCACAAACTGTAATTACCTCAACTATATTAAGTAGTCTAACTTTACCAATAGTAATACAACTTGCTAGTACGTTCTTTTAATGTGTTTAAAAATTCATTCATATTCTTAGAAGTCCACCTCGGTAAAATGCATTTCATCTTTTGCTAAAAATAAATAGTTTGATTCAGAACAATATTTAATTTGCAGCAATAAATTAATTTAGGGGTGATTAATAGAATGAAAAGACTTTTATTTATTGGACTTTTAATTTTAAGCATATTCTGTTTAACAAGCTGTCAGTCAAGTGACTACGGTAATGGCAAAAAAGATGATCAGTCATCACAAGTTGATAAGGGAAAAACAACTGATAAAGGCAATACACCAGATACGGACAAAAATACCGATAAAGGAAATACACCAGATAAGGGAACTAATAATCCGCCCAAAAAGGATGAAACTAAGCCACCAGTTAAAGTATTTACACCAGTTGAAAACGATGCATTTAAAGTCACTTCAGTCGTAAATGACTCAACAGGTAAAAATGTGTTAATTGTTGAAGGGAAAGCTAGTGTTTTTGAAGCAACATTTCTTTATCGAATAGAAGATGGTCATAATGTATTAGCAGAAGGTCATACAATGGCTGATATGGGTGCTCCAGAATGGGGGAACTTTAAATTAGTAATTAATTATAATCAGCCAACTAGTCCAAATGGGGTACTTACACTATATGTAGCAAGTGCAAAAGACGGCCAACCAGAAGATGTACTAAATATTCCGATTCAGTTTCCTAATTATAAATAAGTAAGGGGATTAGGAAAATTGATTTTAAAATCAATGATGATCACTGTAGTGTGACTTACTTCATTGACAAATTATTTTTTTAGTATGAAAATGACTTTAGCAAATGCTAAAGCCATTTTTTTTGAAATCTTACGAAAAACTTTTAAAAATTACATAAATTAAGCGAAAATAAAAAAACTTTTTACTTTATCTTTTGGAAAGCATTAAATATATTCTTAAATAAATTTTAATCGTTTTTAAGTGAAATTATTAGAAAATGTACACAATAGGTAGTAATATCGAGATTATTAAGTTAAAATATTAAAAATTTCTAATAAAACTCTAATTGAATTTTAAAATATTCGTAAAGCCATTTTCATCTTAAACAGATATCCTTATACAATACAAATAATAATTTTATAGATGTTATTATAAAAAAAATGAGGGATAAAATATATGAAAAAAATATTAATTATAGAAGATGAGAAAGAATTAGCAAATTTTATACGATTAGAATTAGAGTATGAAGGAAATGAAGTTCATATTTCAAATGATGGTAGAGACGGTTTAAACCTAGCAATCGACCAAGAATTTGACTTAATCTTACTTGATTTAATGCTTCCTAATTTAAGTGGTATTGAAGTTTGTAGACGAATTAGAGCGCATAAAGACACACCAATTATTATGATTACAGCTAGAGATAGTGTTTTTGATCGAATTTCTGGTTTAGATAGTGGTGCAGATGATTATATTTCAAAACCATTTGTTATTGAAGAACTTTTAGCTCATATGCGAGCAATCTTTAGACGAATCGATCGTTCAACAAATTTACACTGCTTAAAGTTTAAAGATTTGTCATTAGATTCTGCAGCTCGAGTTGTTAAAAAAGATGAAGCGATCATTGATTTAACTAAAAAAGAATTCGATTTATTGTATTTATTAATGAGCAATGTAAATCGTGTATTAACTAGAGAAATTTTATTAGAAACTGTATGGGGCTATGGCTCTACAATTGAAACAAACGTAGTGGATGTTTATATTAGCTACTTAAGAACAAAACTAGATGATAAAAATAATACCTATATTCACACTGTAAGGGGTACTGGGTATGTAATGAGGATGTAGAGGTGGATCTTACCTTGTTAAATAAGCTTTCGATTAGATGGAAAATAACAATTACAATCGCTGTGCTTATGTTTGTCATATTTACATTATGTAATCTTATTCAAAGTGCTTTGATTCAAATGTCGGTCATGAATCAGCAGCAACATCGCATTGAAAAGAGATTAAATGATACGTCAGCTTATTTAGATGAAGAATATAAAACGAAACGACCTAATGCGGCTTCTTTTGCAGAAAACAAATCATATTTTGAAAAAATTATACAAAATAATGAGATGATTCGATTAATCGATAAAGATGGAAAAGAAATATTTACAGTTTCAAGAACAATGCCTAAAATTCATATTAATAAAAAAGACTTTGGTGAAATCCAAAAATATAGACTACACAATCAAGAAATTTTAATTAATAGTAAGCTGTTACATTATAAGAATTTTGACGGTGTATTAGAAGTTGCAATGAATGTAGAAATCTTTTCGAAATTAATTAAAGAATCGTTCATGATTCTCATTCTGGGAACAACCATTTCGTTAATTTTAAGTATTTTAAGCGGTTATTTCTTATCTAAAAAAATATTAAATCCTATTAAAAATTTAAATCAAACAATGATTAAAATAAAAAATAATCAATTAAAAGAGCGAGTTTTTGTAGGAGAAACAAAAGATGAGCTATCTGAACTCGGTCTACTCTTTAACAAAATGATGGATGAGTTAGAGGCTTCAATTACAAGACAAAAGCGATTTGTTGAAGATGCTTCTCATGAATTAAGAACACCTTTAGCAATCATTCATGGTCACTTATCACTAGTTAATCGCTGGGGGAAAAAAGACGAAACAGTTTTAGAAAACTCATTAAATACATGTATTAATGAGACAAACCGAATGATTATTTTAACGAATGAGCTTCTACAGTTAACGAAGCTAGAGAAAAATAGCGAAAAGATTGAACAGTATGCTCCAACAAATATTAATGAAGTATTAAATGAGATCATAAACAATTATCAGCTGTTACATGAAGATTTGGAAATTCACTTCCACACTCCTAATCAAATTGTCAATAAAGCCAATATCGCAAGAGAACATTTAATGCAAATATTAATTATTTTGTTTGATAATGCAGTTAAATACAGTAAAGAACACACCATTATCGATATAACTACAGCTCAAGTTGCAAACAAGATCGAAATCAAAGTGAAAGACAACGGAATCGGTATTAAAGAAGAAGATATCAATCATATATTTGACCGATTTTATCGAGCTGATAAAGCGAGAAGTCGAGCAAATGGCGGTAATGGTTTAGGCTTATCAATAGCAAAAGACCTAATTGAAAACTATGGTGGAAATCTACAAATTACAAGTAAAAATGGAGAAGGCACAACTGCTTTCATCACATTAAATACAATTTAGATAAGATGGAGTAATCTCCAAAAAGAAGTAAAACCACAAGATATGTAACAGATCTTGTGGTTTTTACGTTTTTAGTAAGATTTTGAAGCTATTAATCATCGATAATATTGTCTTGTTTTAGCAAACATCCGTAAAGTTTCAAAGCATTCCCTATCCACGGCATCTTGGTGTAAATCTCATCAATTTAATAGTTTAGTGCCGTATTTTATGATAAAGTTGAATAAAAAGAATATTCTTGTAATTCGGAGGGAGAGAGAAAGATGAGCTTTGTTAGTATTGCTATAAATAATGCGATTATGATTGAAAGTTTACGTAGTGCTGGTGTAGAAAACATACAGTTAATAAACGCTGTGAGAGAAGAGAATTTCGAGTTTTTAAATCAATTTGGTAATGGATTTCCTGACTGGGATACATTAATAAATCTGTACAAATACAATGAAGAGAATTTTAGTAAAATTATTAATGATGGCTATCAAATCAAATTTTTAACAAAAGGCTCATTAATGACTTTATTAAGATATAAATTTGGAATTGAAATTGAAAAAGATTATGAAGATATGGGAACTGCAATTCAAGGTATTTATTTATCTGAAGAAGCAATTAATCTAATTAAACATACACTATCTGCAAATTGGAAATTAAGTACATATGTTGATGAAAAAGATGGGCTTAAAAAAGTGCGTATTGAATTAGTAAAAGGTAGTGAAGCTGTAACAAAATAAATTATATGGATTAATTAGAAGAGGGACAATTTATAGAAATTGTTCCTTTTTTTACTAAGTATAAAAGGGAGAAGGAGTAAGGCAAATGGGAGTAAAAAAACTATTTTGGGAAGATCCTTATCTTACAAAAGCCACTGCAATTGTTACGGAAATAGATGGCAGGAATGTTACTTTAAACGAAACCATTATTTATGCTTTTTCTGGCGGGCAACAATCAGACTCTGGGAGAATTGGTAATTATGAAGTGAATGAAGCTAAGAAGGACGGATTAGATATTATCTACACTTTACCAGAAAATCATGACCTTCAAAAAGGACAGGAAGTAGTGATTGAAATCGATTGGGAGAAACGATATCGAATTATGAAGCTACATTTTGCTGCAGAAATCATCTTGGAGCTAATGTATCAAAACTATAATAATCCTGAAAAAATTGGTGCAAATATTACTAGTGAAAAAGCTAGAATTGATTTCTATTGGGATGGAAAAATCTCGGAAACATTCCCACTTTTAGAGACAAAAGCAAAGGAGCTCATTGAAGCAGACTTGGAAATAAATAGTGAGTTTGATGACCCGGATAATCAAAGAAGATATTGGGAAATCAAAGGCTTTGGTAAAGTTTCGTGTGGTGGGACACATATTAAGCGAACTGGAGAAATTAAAGGAATAAAGTTAAAACGAAACAATATAGGAGGAGGGAAAGAACGGATAGAAGTTTATTTAATATGATTATCTAAATATATTATTTGAAATCTAAAAAAGACGATCCTAAAGGTTAGTGTAATAACGTTTAGAATCGTCTTTTTTGTGATTTTTGATAAATTCTAGAAAATAAACCAATTCCCACAAATTTTTGGCAGAAACATGTCGAAAATAGGTTAAAAACGAAAGAACCCTTGAAAAATATAGACGAAAATGTCCCAATTGACTGAAAAATGTAAAAAATTATAATTAAATTTAATGAGTCAGAGTAAGATATATCAATTTTCTGGTATGTCCTCACTTATTAAATGTAGTTTTAGTAGGGATTGGGAAGAATCGTTATTCATTAGAAAAGAGGGATTAGGTGAAAAAATTAAAAAATGAAAAGTTTAGTAGAGTATTAAAAGGCTCTGCAGCGGCCGCCATATTTTTTGGAATGTTATTTCCAACAATTCAAAAAGACTATGCTTCTGCAACAACTGTAAATGGTAAAACATCTGAGCAAATATTAGCCTCATTGACCCAAGAACAAAGGGATGCTTTAACGAAGCTAAAATCGATTGAGAGCTATGGATTACAAGGATTTGATAAAAATGACTTAAAGAGTAGTTCTGACATATCTGTTATTGTTGAATTTAAATCCAAGCCTGAAAAGGTTGCTATTCTTGAATCTGCATTAGAAGGGAAATCTTTAACTTCTACTGTAGCGAAGAGTAGAGTTAAACATGATCATACTTCCTTTGAAGAAGATTTAACGAAAATTCTACCATCTTCTAAGGAGAAAAGTGGCGGGAATACATATAAAATTACTCGTTCATTTGATACTGTTTACAATGGGGTTGCTCTGAAACTACCGGCGAATGAAGTTGAAACACTATTAAAATCTGATTCAGTTCAAGCTGTTTATAAAAGTGTTGAATTTTCAATCGATCCACCGGTAGCATCAGATTCTACAGAAGAACAAAATTCAATTAAAAGAATCGAGAGTATACCATTTTTAGGTGTAGATAAGCTGCACGAAGAAGGGATTACAGGGAAAGGCGTAAAAGTAGGTGTAATTGATACAGGAGTTGATTATAATCACCCTGATTTGAAGGATGCATTTAAAGGCGGATATGACTTAGTAGATAATGATCTAGATCCGATGGAAACTACATATGACGATTGGAAAAAATCTGGCCGACCAGAGTTTGATCAAAATCTTTCATCTTACTATACAAGTCATGGTACTCACGTTTCAGGTACCATTGCAGGTCGAGCTAAAAATACTGGTGGTGTAGCAGTTAAGGGAATTGCACCTGATGCTGACCTGTTTGTTTATCGTGTTTTAGGTCCTTATGGGACTGGAGAATTGGACGATATTCTAGCTGGTATTGAAAAAGCTGTTGAAGATAAAATGGATGTTATTAACCTTTCACTAGGAGCAAACATAAATGATCCAATGTATCCAACTAGCACAGCAATAAATTATGCTGTACTTAACGGTGTGACAGCATCAGTTTCAGCGGGAAATAGTGGGCCGAACTCTTATACGCTAGGTTCACCGGGTGCAGCCGCACTTGCATTAACGGTAGGAGCAAGTAGTGCACCTATTCCAGTTACTAAATATACAGGTGTTCTTAACGGGATTGAAACACCATTTCAATTAAGTACTCTCTATAATGATTTTGCTTCAGATTTAAAATTATTTAACGACCAAACTTTAGATGTAGTAGACTTAGGGGTTGGAAATGACTCTGATTATTTAAATAAAGACGTTGCTGGAAAGGTTGTTTTTGTAAGTACAGGTGTAATTGGCACGCAGTCCAAAACTGTCTATGCAAAAAATCACGGAGCACGTGCAATCATTGCTTATAGTAATATTCCAAATGCAGGTCCATCACAATTCGTGAAAGAGGAACAAAACTTTATCCCTGCATTTTCAATGAGCTATGAACAAGGTTTAGATTTTAAAGCACAATTAGCAGCTGGCCACACGAAACTGACTTTTAAAGATTTGAAAGAAGTTAATACGGATGCAGATAAACTTGCTAGCTTCAGTTCACGTGGACCTTCTAGAAGTAATTATGATATAAAGCCAGAAATTACTGCACCTGGTGTAAGTGTGTTATCAAGCGTACCTGCTTATTCTATTTACAAGAATGACCAAACTAATTATCAGTATGCATACTCTCGTATGTCAGGTACATCTATGGCGGCACCCCATGTTACTGGTATTTCTGCTTTATTACTCCAAGCAAATCCAGCGCTTGAACCTGGGGACATTAAAACGATTTTAATGAATACTGCTAAGCCTTTAACAGATAGCTATAGTGTCTTTGATGTAGGTGCAGGTCGTGTAGATCCTTATCGAGCTGTACATACAGGAATGAAAATACAAGTTCAAGATGAAACAGTTTTTCCACTGAATGGCGAAAACATAAAAGTAAAAGAACAAACAGGTGGGCTTAGCTTTGGTAGTCACTATGCAAATGAAGATATTCTAGTAGAAAAGAAAGTAAACTTTACAAATGTTGAGGATAAACTAAAAAAATTTAATGTAGATGTTAACTTTCAAACAGGTATTAATGGCTCGCTGAATGCTAGCGAAAACGGAGTTAGTGTAAATATTCCTTCAGAAATTAAAGTTCAATCGTTAGATACTAAGAAAATACCTGTTTCTATTTCCGTTCCAGCAAGCGCTAAGGCAGGTATTTATGAGGGGTATATTATTGTAACAAATAAAGATGACAAGAATGAACAATATCGAATTCCATTTAGTGTACGAACTACTGGAGAAGGCTTTAATTCAACAACACTTTCTAATAAATCAATATCACCTCCATTTTTACATGTAAAACGTAGCTATACCCCTTATCAGTTTAGTGATTTAATTTTTAATTTTAAATCACCAATGAAACGAATGGACATCGTATTACAAGATGGAAAGACAGGAAATGATTTAGGCGTTATTGGAACAATTGATCTAAGCTCGTCATACGATGGGACAAATTATTTACTAAGTGCTTTCTTTAATGGTACTTACCACGCTTATACTGGTGATACAACACAGCCAATTTCGCCAACATTAAGTTATGTAAAACCAGGGCCATATCGAATTAAAATAATTGGTACAAGCGCTAGAGATAAAGTGTTCGTTAACTATAATGATTTATATATAGATAATAATATACCGAGTATGACTACATCATTTGATGGAAATGAGTCACCTGTTATAGAATATCAACCAGGTCAAAAAACAATTCCTGTTCAAGTGAATGTAACTGATCAGGAAGTTGCAAATATGAATGAATTTGGAATGAAAGTTGATCAATCAATTAACAAAGTAAATTATTCAGTTAATGGTAACTTCAATCCTGTACTTCCTGTAGGAGTAGATGGGAAAATTGATTTAAGTGTACCAATGAACGAGACTAGTACATTCTTGACCTATACTTTGAATGGATTAGATGGAGCAAATAACACGACACAAAAGAAAAACTATTACTTTGTTAAAGCAGGGTCGCCTTACGGATATGTGAAGACTGATAATGTAAATGTGAAAATGGGAGATACGGTTAATGCTACGTTTGTTTTAAATAATGTTCAAAATCTGAAATCTGCTGAATGGACGCTTAATAATATAGGTCAAAACTTTGAGGTTTTAGATGCGAAAGCAAATGAAGCATTGAAGGATTTAGACGCAACGGTAACTGTTGAAACGTCTGGAAATAATTCAAAAGTAAAGCTTGCTTTAGATGAAGCAAAAACAGTTAGTGGAATAATACCTGCGATAAACCTAAAATTAAAGGTAAAGAGTACAACATTTGCGGTGAGTGCACCTGTAAATCCAACAATTGCTTATACGAATGATCAAGGTAATCGAATTACCCTTTCTTCAGCTGGTATGGAATGGTTGATCCAACCAACATTCTCTGAAGTATTTGGTACATTAGGTGCAGAGGCTTCAGTCTATAACCGAAATTGGAATTGGACGACTTCTGGTGCAACTGTTCGAGTGATTGATGGAAATGGAAAAGTATACGATGGCTCATCAACTCTAGTAAGTTATGGAGATTACAAAATTTCTAATCTACCATTAACGACTAAATCGTTTACTTGGGAATTAAAAGTGCCAGGTCATTTTACGGTGAAGCGTGAAATCCCAATCGGATTAGATAAAAATGGTACGATTTGGGGACAGACATTACAATACTTTAGCGACAAAGCAACTGCAGGAGACGTTAATGGGGATGACGTAATCGATGTTTATGATGCACTTTATATTCAAACATATTGGGGGACGAATAAAAGAAGTGCAGATATTAATAATGATGGATCTGTAAACGCGACAGATTTCCAATTTGTAGAAAAAAATTACTTAAAACAAAATCCATCTAACCAAAATGCACCTATTCCGAAAAAGAAATACAAAACGCAAACATTAGATACAATTAAAGCACAACTTGGAATTTAAATAAGGGAAATGGCTACTTTACAAAGAGGTAGCCATTTTTTAAATCTGAATTCCTATAAACTTAATCCAGCTTCTTAAAAATCAAAATTATCAGGGTCTGGACCTACACGTTTATTTGCATCAAGTGTAGCAATTTGTTGCATATCATTTGATGAAAGCTCGAAGTTGAAAACTTCAAAGTTTTCTTGAATTCGTGAAGGTGTGATTGATTTAGGAATAACGATTACATTGCGTTGCAAGTGCCAACGGATGATAACTTGGGCAGTTGATTTACCATATTGATCAGCAATCTCTTTTATAACAGGATTTGTTAAAGCTTCGCCACCTTGCATTAATGGGCTCCATGCTTCTAATGCAATGCCGTTTTTATGACAATATTCATGTAATTCGTTTTGTTGAAACATTGGGTGTAATTCGACTTGATCAACCATTGGTTTAATATTGCGATGAGCTGCAATATCTTCTAAGTGATGGACATGAAAATTTGAAACACCAATTGCTGGCACAAGCTTTTCATCGTAAAGTCTTTCTAATGCTTTATATGTATCTAAATATTTTTCTTTTACTGGCCAGTGAATTAAATAAAGATCAACATAGTCTAAACCTAATTTTTTTAGACTTTCTTCATGAGCTTTTAAAGTTGAATCATAGCCTTGATCAGCATTCCAAACTTTTGTTGTAATAAAAAGTTCATCACGGGAAACACCAGATTGGCGAATTGCTTCACCTACTTGCTCTTCGTTTTGATAGACAGCTGCAGTGTCAATATGACGATAACCTACTTCGATAGCTGTTCGGACTGCATCTACACCATCTTCTGGTGACACACGCCACACACCTAAACCTAATTGAGGCATCTTAACTCCATTATGTAAGTCAATAGAATGTTCAAACTTCATTTTAATTCCCTCCTTATTAAAGACTAAATCTAGTGTACAATATAAACTTTAAAAATAAAAAAAATTGATCTAAATTAATAGGGAAATAATAATAAAGCACTTCGATTAGGTGTGTATTTTCCATATTAAAAAAATATAAATAAAACGGTATAAATGAAAACATAATTTTAGAATAATACTATAAATGAGTGTAAAATGGTTGTATATTTTGAGCTTTTCCTTCAATATAAGTATAGGAAAAATGCTCTTTATTTTTGTTTGGAGGGGAAATTTATATGTTAGATCAGATTTTAGATTTTAATAAGAAGTTTGTTGAAAATAAGGAATATGAGCAATACACAGCTTCAAAGTTTCCGAATAAAGAGGTAGTAGTTGTTACTTGTATGGATACACGTCTAGTTGAACTTTTACCAAAGGCTCTTGATATTAGAAACGGTGACGTGAAAATGATTAAAACAGCTGGTGCAGTTATTGCCCATCCGTTTGGTTCAGTTATGAGAAGTATTCTAGTTTCAATCTATGAACTTGGGGCTAAAGAAGTATTAGTAATCGGTCACCATGAGTGTGGAATGGGGAATACAAATCCTACACGAATAAAAGAAAAAATGGTTGAACGAGGAATTAAAGAAGAAAACCTTGAAATTTTAGGGTTTTCAGGTCTAGATTTAGATAAATGGTTAACTGGTTTTTCGAATGTATACGACAGTGTTAACCACAGTGTTTCAATTATTAAAAACCATCCACTTGTTCCAAAAGAGATTGAAATTCATGGTTTAGTAATTGACCCACATACAGGTAAATTAGAAGTAGTTCATCGAGATGAAAAAACTGCTGAATAACGATATAAACAAAAAAGTTATCCTTTAAGTAGGATAACTTTTTTATGTTGTTGAAAAAGAAGATGGTAGCTAAATAAAATTATCATGTTGATTTCCTCTACAGGATGTTATGAGGAAGTAATTTTGGAAATCAAGCAATAATAGTAATAGTACCCCATGCCCCCATTATGTTTACCAAGATTCAAATAAGTCTCTACCATTTAATGGCTGAACGGGACGGCTATTTGGTTCGAAATAATTTTGATAAGAATGGATTTGTTCTTCAGAAAATTGGATAGGTTTGTTAAAGATTATCCATTTAATCCCTTCAGTACATGGAGGAGTTGTAAAAGAGCCAGTGTACGAAAATTTTTTACTAGTATACGGAATAAAGGACTGCAAATTGATTTTTACAACCTTTCCCTCAAGATCTTCATCCATAGGATTTGCATTTAGTATTTTTTGGAATTCTTTATTCAATCTCCCACGATCAACTAGTACTCCGATTGTAATAATAGATTTATTACTATTTTCATTTATAAAATGAATCTCTAAATCACTTTGTTTCCCATTTAACGTATGCTCACTTGGAGTATGGAAATGAAATTGTAGTAATGTATAGTTTGTTCCATTTAAATTAATTGAGTTGGAGTGATTAACTGGAATGAATTTTACCGTGTACTGCGACCTTTCTATTTTAAAAAGATCATTATGGTAATTTATCCCTAAAGGTAGTGATTTTTTTATGGCTTGATCAATATTTACTGGAGATTGCTGTTTCCCAGTTGAACATAGTGCGTATTTTTTATTGATTGAACTCCAATAATTTGGTCCAGTTTTTCCTGTGTAAGACCAGTCTTCATTTCTTGCAGCTGAAACTATTGATTTATTTGGGTGAACTTCTTGCACGATCTTACTATTTGAACAGGCTGAGAGTGTAAGACTGGATAGTATGGTGAATAGAAAAAAATAGTTCATTTTATACTTTCCTTCCTTGATATGTATGATAGGATACATTTTAGACAACGATGTTACGGAACAAACCTATATTAAGGGGGAGAAGATGATGACATTAGAAGAAGTTATGAAATCATTAGAGGAAATGGGAACTGAGCAAACGAAAAAAACTTTTTTGCGTCATGGTGCAAAGGAACCATTCTTTGGGGTTAAAATTGGTGATATGAAAAAGCTAGTTAAATATGTTAAAAAGGATCAGGAATTAGCATTATCACTTTTTCATACAGGAAATTCAGATGCGATGTATTTAGCTGGTTTATCAATTAATCCGAAATTAATGACAAAAGAACAGCTTCAAAATTGGGCGAAAGAAGCTTACTGGTATATGATTGCTGAAAGTATTGTAGGTGCTGTTGCAGCAGAAAGCCAGTATGCAATCGAATTAGCTAGAGAATGGTTGAAGTCAGATGATGAATTAATTGAAGATTGTGGATGGAGCACTTATAGTCATTATTTATCAATTGCATCAGATGAAGAGATTGATAAGGAAGAAGTTCGTGAATTACTTAATTATGTTGAAAAAAATATACATACTTCAAAAAATAGAGTTCGTTATACGATGAATGGGTTTGTAATTGCAGTCGGAAGTTTTGTACCAAGTCTTACAGTTGAAGCAATGATGGTTGGCCAAAAGATTGGAAAAGTCCACGTGGACTTAGGAGATACGGCTTGTAAGGTACCACTAGCAAGCGACTATATTGAAAAGGTCGAAGCGAAAGGAAAGCTTGGGGTTAAGAAAAAAACATGTATTTGTTAATTTGATAAGTCACCTATTTTAATAGGTGACTCATACTGCCCGCTAAACGCTCGCTTTCTTAGTTGCTTCGCCTGCCTGCGCGGTGCTCATTACCGTCAAAGGTAACTCCGCTCCTCAACAGGCTTCTCGCCTCGAAAGACAAGCGTTTGCAATCAGTCTGTAAATCAGGTTTTTAGGAGTTTGTCTACACACTCAGTCACCTATTTTAATAGGTGACTTTTTATTAGAAAGAAATGGGAGAAAACCATGATTATGAAATCAAATAGACTATATTTAAGAGAGCTTAAAATGGACGACCTAGGTTCATTACATAAACTTCAATCTAATGTGAATGTAATGAGATATATTACAAATCGTCCCAAAACATTAGAAGAAACTGAAAATGAATTAATTAAGATTCTTCAAATGTATAAGGAGAAAAATGCTAATTTTGAAGTGATGGCAGTTTGTAAAAATGAGACTAGTCAATTGATCGGAACATGTGCGGTTATAAAAAATGAAGCGGATGAGTTTGAAATAGGCTATCGATTAGCTGAAGAAGAATGGGGAAATGGTTATGGCTCTGAGATTGCTAGTTTAATAGAAGATTAATGTTTTGAAATTAGAAAGTTAAATTTTATAGTAGCTACCGTTGAAGCAAAAAACATATATTCAGTAAAGATCCTTGAGAAAAAAGGATTTAATTTATATTTAGAATCAATTGATGATGAAAATTGTGAATTAACTAAATATTATCGTAAAGACCGTCATAATTATTAGAAACCATCAAATTAAAAAGGAGAATCTAATGGACGTTAATATCCATTTTGATGAATATCATTTTGTTTCTACCCTCATTATTACGCTAGTAAATTATATTACTCTTGGCATTTTACTATTTTGGATTTATAGAACAAATGATTTGAAACCAGAAGTATGGAAGGCTATTATTGCAATGCTTATCGGTTTATTTGTCTTTA
Source organism: Bacillus sp. AFS053548 (assembly GCF_002575105.1). Classification (NCBI taxonomy): domain Bacteria; kingdom Bacillati; phylum Bacillota; class Bacilli; order Caryophanales; family Bacillaceae; genus Bacillus; species Bacillus sp. AFS053548. Next base: position 31,112 of record NZ_NUHI01000086.1, read on the forward strand.
GTATTAATTTGAATTTTAATCAATACCGAATTGAAATACCAATTTTACCACTTGGATTTTGGATTTTGATGTGGATCTGTAAACGCAATGATAATCAGGAACGATGGGAAAAATATAGACGTTTTGCATGGGCTGGTTTTTTGATTAGGTTTTTCTTTTTATTTACAAGTTTATTGAAAATGTTGATCGATTCAGTTATTTATTCATAGTTAAAAGAATTTGTTTTCCACTCCAATAATTATTAAAATAAGATTAACGTGCATTTATTGGAGGAAAAGGATGAAACGAAAAACAATTCATAATGTACTTTCAGCTATAACGTTTTCCATTTTGTTAACGGGATGCAGTAACCAACAAGCTGAAACGAATAATACGAAGAACCATGAAAAACATGCTGAGCATATTCAAACAAGTGATATTAGAGAACAAACAATCAATAAAGAAACTTTACCGAAATTTTTAGGTGATAAAGAACACCAGATTCAACAAGTTTATATGGTGGCAGCACAGCATGCTGATTTACTTAAAAATATTCCATGTTATTGTGGTTGCGGTGAAAGTGTAGGTCATAAAAGTAATTTAGATTGCTTTATTCATGAAGTAAAAGATGATGGTTCAATCGTGTGGGATAGCCATGCAACTTCATGTATCAACTGTATGGAAATTGCCGTTGAATCAGCGAAATTACAGCAAGAAGGAAAAGCGCCGTTAGAAATTCGAAAAGTCATTGATAATAAATATAAAGATGGATATGCCAAGCCTACAAATACCCCTATGCCAAAAGAACAGGGATAAGACAAAATTAAAAGTCAGACAGTTACTGAGAAATTCCGGTAACTGTCTGACTTTTTTATTTATACGCTTATTCCTGTACAATGGCTCGATCAATCTTTGTAATTTCTTCATATAATGCTTGATGCTCTGTTTTGTAAGGAGGAGTTGTTCCTAATTTTTTTTCGATTAAAAAGATAAATATTACGGCTACTAAGCAAATTCCCCAAAAAAGATATCCGATTAGAGTCATTAAATTTTCTCCTTTTGTATGCATTACTAATCATTTCTTTATCATATGTAATATTCCTTTAAATTTTACAAATAATATTTTGACACATATGAACAATTACTCATATAATATATATATAGAAAACATATGAGTGGTTGTTCATGTATTCATAGGAGGACAGTTTATGATTGAAGAAAAAAAGAAAGTTGACGAAGTTTGTGATGAGGCTTGTCAACAAACGGTTATGCATGAGGATATAATTCTTTCAGTAAAAGGAAGCATGTTAAATATAGAAACATTAACAGGAGTAGCAGAACTTTTTAAAATTCTTGGAGATAAGACGAGAACGAGAATATTACATGCACTTAGTCAATCTGAGATGTGTGTATGTGACCTAGCTTATTTATTAGAAATGACTCAATCATCCATATCACATCAGTTACGTGTATTAAAACAGGCGCATTTAGTAAAAAATCGTAAAGAAGGTAAAGTAGTTTATTATTCGTTAGCAGATAGTCATGTTACACAAATTTTTAATCAAGCACTAGAACATATTTTAGAGGATTAATATAGGTGTTTCTTAAAGAGAGGAGTTGAGTTTATTGAGTAGGGGGCAAAGGCAAGTAAATAGTGAATTAAAATTAGAAGGTCTTGATTGTGCTAATTGTGCGATGAAGATTGAAAAAGGAATTTCCACACTTGAAGGCGTTGATGCATGTTCAGTAAATTTTGCAACTTTAACGATGACAATTACGACGAGTGAGGAACAAAAAGAATCAGTTATCGAGAGCGCTAAAGATAAAATTCGTGTATTAGAACCGCATATTAATCCTGTATCAAAAATGGATACAAAACTTGGGCAAGAAAAGAAACAGGGAATGAATGCTGAAACAAAAAAACTTATTGTTAAATTAGGAATTGGTACTGCTTTATTAATTTTAGCTCAATTACTTAATGTACCAACGCTCTTTCAATTGATTATTTTTATTGCTGCCTATTTAATAGCAGGTGCCGATGTTGTTTTAAAAGCGATTCGAAATATTTTTAGAGGGCAAGTATTTGATGAGAATTTTTTAATGGGAGTAGCTACAATTGGTGCATTTATTATTGGAGAATACCCTGAAGCTGTTGCGGTAATGCTATTTTATCAGTTAGGTGAATTGTTCCAAAGTATTGCAGTAAATCGATCACGGAATTCGATTTCGAAATTAATGGATATACGTCCTGATTATGCTAATTTAAAAAATGGTGACAAAACTGAACAAGTATCTCCTGAAAAGATTCAAATTGGTGATACGATCATCGTTAAACCTGGGGAAAGGGTTCCGTTAGACGGAATTGTAAAAAGTGGATTTTCAAGTGTTGATACTTCTGCATTAACAGGTGAGTCATTACCAAGAGAAATATTTGAAGGTGATGAAGTATTAAGTGGATTTATAAATGTTCAAGGTTTACTCGAAATTGAAGTCACAAAGGAATTTAATGAATCAACAGTATCAAAAATATTAGAACTTGTGCAAAATGCAACTAATAAAAAGGCTCCTACTGAAAATTTTATTACAAAATTTGCAAAGGTTTATACACCTATAGTTGTGATCACAGCAGCCATTATTGCAATCATTCCACCAATTATTATTCCAGGTGAAACACTTTATGATTGGGTATATCGAGCATTAATTTTCCTAGTTATTTCATGTCCATGTGCTCTAGTTGTTTCAATTCCTTTAGGATTTTTTGGAGGAATCGGAGCAGCTTCAAAATCGGGAGTATTAGTAAAGGGAAGTAATTATTTAGAAGCATTAAATGATTTGAAATATATTGTGTTTGATAAAACTGGAACGTTGACGAAAGGGCAATTCCAAGTAAGCTCGATTATACCTACTCGTGGTCATTCGAAAGAGGAGTTATTGGAATTAGCTGCTTATGGAGAGTTTTATTCTACCCATCCAATCGCATTATCAATTCGTCAAAAGTATGGTAAAGATATTGTTGAAGCAAAGCTATCTAACTATACTGAAATTGCCGGACATGGAATTAGCGTTACGATTAATGGAGATGCTCTGTTAGTAGGGAATTCAAGACTAATGGAAAGTCATTCAATTTTATATGAACCAACTAGAGAAGTAGGCACAACAGTTTATTTAGCAAAAAATAATCATTATATAGGATCAATTGTCATTGCAGATCAACTAAAAAATGATGCGAAAAAAGCGATACTAGAGCTTAAAAAAGTTGGAATTAAAAAAACTGTCATGTTAACAGGTGATGCTAACTCAGTTGCGAAAAGTATTGCCAAAGAATTAGGTATCGATGATATTTATTCAGAGCTTCTTCCACATCAGAAAGTAGAAAAGCTTGAATTGATAGAAAAAATAAAATCATCGAAAGAAAAAATAGCATTTGTTGGGGACGGTATTAATGATGCACCAGTTTTAGCACAAGCAGATATAGGTATTGCAATGGGTGGCATTGGTTCCGATGCAGCAATTGAAGCTGCTGATGTTGTATTAATGTCGGATGAACCTTCAAAAATTGTAGATGCAATTAAAATCGCTAAACGTACAAGACAAATTGTATGGCAAAACATCTTTTTTGCTTTAGCAGTGAAAGGATTTTTCTTATTACTAGGTGTAATCGGAATAGCTACAATGTGGGAAGCAGTAATTTCAGATGTTGGTGTTACAGTATTGGCAGTATTGAATTCGATGAGAGTACTTAGAAATAAATAAAGAAAAAAACTCAGACTAAACGAAATTAGTCTGAGTTTTTTTCTTATTTAAACAGAGCGTTTTCTTTTTTTGATAAAAAGGAAAATAAAAATGACCAATCCAATCGCTAATATTCCATAAATAATACTTGAGTACACATTCATATACTCAACAATCTTTTCCCAGGATGCACCGACTGATGCACCAACTAAAACTAAAATTGTATTCCATATTAATGAGCCTAAAGTTGTAAATAACAAAAAGATCCAAAAATTCATTCTAGCCATTCCAGCTGGTATAGAAATTAAACTACGTATTAATGGAATTAGTCTACAGAAAAAGACAGTCCAAACACCGTATTTTGAAAACCATTCGTCCGCTTTATGGACATCCTTTTTAGTTAAACGTAAAAAATGCCCCCAGCGATCTACGATTTTTTCTAACGTTTTTATATCTAGTAAAGTACCAATCCAAAAAAGTATGATTGCTCCAATTACTGATCCTAAAGTTGAAAAGAAAATAACACCTATTTTAGATAGTGAAGATTCTGTAGTCATGAACCCTCCAAACGTTAAAATTACTTCGGAAGGAATTGGAGGAAATAAGTTTTCTAATGCAATTAATAAAAAGATACCTAAATAGCCAAATGTATCCATCGTTTCAATAATCCAGTTTTGCATGAAATTACCTCAAGTTTGATTTTTATTTTTAAGAAATAATTAGAAATTTTTAATATTCCTTGTGAAAAAATATACTATGTAACTAGTGATTTAGGCAAGTAATTGTGAAACTTGTTCCAAAAATAGATTAAACAAACAACTAATAAAATGTAGATTTTATGTCAGGTGAACAATGGATTAAAATATTTTTTTGAAAGTCAGAGGATTTAGATCTGTTTATAGAGAATTAAAGTAGATTAATATAAAAGCAGAAATTAGATTTGGTTACAATACTTCTCCTAAATCTAAAGAAATGTAATTAGCTAATTAGGAATAATGTCTTAGTAAAAAAAGGAGGATGGACATGTTTAAGGTTCAAATAAGTGAGGATTTATCAATCAATTTATTAACATCTAAATATGCAGCAACATTAGTAGAGGCACTGAAGGAAAATCAAAACTCCTTAAAAGAATGGTTGATTTGGGCTGAAAATATTCCATTGATCGAGGATTATCAAAAATCGATTATACCTATGTGGCTACAAAAATTTGCAGATAATAATGGTTTTGAAGCGGGCATTTTTTATAAAAATGAACTAGTAGGTATGTTAGGATTACATTATATTGACTGGTCGAATCAAACAACTGAAATAGGTTATTGGTTAAGTGAACATGTACAAGGTAAAGGAATAATGACTCGTGCTGTAGAAGGTTTAGTTTCATATTGTTATGATGAGCTTAATCTTAATCGAGTTGTGATTAGAGCGGCTGTTGAAAATGGAAAGAGTAGGGCAATTCCTGAACGTTTAAATTTTAAACAAGAAGGTGTCCAAAGAGAAGCACAGCAAATTAGAGATAAGTTTTATGATATTGCTGTTTATAGTATGTTGAAAATTGAATGGAAAAAGTAAATTGATAAATTCGCGTTAGCTAAAAATGCTAACGCTTCAGACTGTTGACAAACGCTCGCTTTCTTCGTTGCTTCGCCTGTCTGCGGTGCTCATTACCGTCTAGGGTAACTCCGCTCCTCACCAGGCTTCGCGCCTCGAAAGACAAGCGCTTGCAATCAGTCTGAAAATCAAGTTTTTTGTATTTTTTCTACAAAAAGAAGCGTTAGCTAAAAATGCTAACGCTTTTTTATGGAGTAAAAATGATGGAGGTATAAAATAATGACTTATCATACAATCCTGTTTGATTTAGATGGTACATTGACGGATCCAAAGGTAGGGATTTTGAACTCGGTAAAGTATGCATTACAGAAATTGAATATAGCTATTCCATTAGAAGCAGAGCTTTTAAAATTTATTGGGCCTCCGATTCAACAATCTTTTTCTGAAATTTTTCAATTAAATGAAAAAGATAGAGTAAATGCAGTTCGTTTTTATCGCGAATATTTTTCGCAGAGTGGTATGATTGAAAATAATGTATATGATGGGATACGTGACCTTCTAAGCGATCTGCAAAAAGAGAAAAAAAGGCTATATGTAGCGACTTCAAAACCAACTATTTTCGCAAAGAAAATATTGAGCTATTTCCAACTCGATGAGTTCTTTGTTGATATTGTTGGAAGTGAACTAGATGGCACAAGAATCGATAAAGGCGAGATCATTGAGTATATTTTTGAAATGAATAATGATCTTTCTAAGGAAAATTCGGTAATGGTTGGGGATCGACTTCACGATATAAAAGGTGCAAAAATCGCTAATATTGATGCGATTGGTATAACTTACGGTTATGGAAGTGAGTTAGAATTAACTGATGCAGGAGCGAATGCAATTGTTAATAGTGTAGATCAGTTAAAAAGCGTGTTATTAAATGAGAGTAAGATAATGGTTTAATAATGAAGGAGGAGTTTGATTGAAGAGTGGAAAAATACATTATGCTTGGGTTATTTTAATTGTTACATTCTTATCCGTCATTATTGCTGCTGTAACAAATACGATGTCTGGAGTGATGATGATTCCTTTTGAAAAGGAATTTGGTTGGAGTAGAGCATCAATTTCTGGTGCGTTTGCGATTTGTATAACTCTTGTTGGATTCTCTGGTCCATTTATTGCTGGATTATATCAAAAGTTTAGTGTTAGAAAAGTATTGTTAATAGGTATGGGAACCTTATTAACTGCTATTTTACTAACAACGATTATGTCGCAAATTTGGCATTTATTTATCATTTGGGGAATCATTATTGGATTAAGTGCGGGGGCATTTTTGACGGTATTAAATGCGTATGTTGCAACAACATGGTTTGAAAAAAAGCGTGGTTTAGCGTTAGGTCTTTTGACCTCTAGTTCAGCAGCCGGTCAGCTTGTTTTCTTACCGCTTATGGCATATATTGTTGAACATTATTCATGGAGAAATGCCGTTTTAACCATATTTTCTTTTGGTGTTTTCATTTATGTTTTACTTTGGATTTTTATGAAGAATGATCCAGCAGATGTTGGGGTTTTACCTTTAGGGGCTGAAAAAAGTAATCAGAAGCAAGCGAACAATATTAATCCAGTGAAGGCAGCTTTTGATGGGTTAAAATTAGGTGCCAAATCGAACGTTTTTTGGTTATTAGCGGGAAGTTTCTTCGTTTGTGGCTTTTCAACTAGTGGTTTGATCGGTACTCATTTTATCTCACTTTGTATCGATTATGGATATAAAGAGGTGACGGCAGCTAGTATTTTAGCGTTCATGGGAATATTTAATATTATAGGAACGACTTTATCCGGATATATTTCCGATCGCTTTGATAATCGTTGGTTGTTATTTTGGTATTATGGTTTAAGAGGATTATCATTACTTATTCTTCCTTTTGCTTTGTCTACTAATTCAATCATTTATTTAAGTGCTTTTGCCATTTTCTATGGAATGGATTGGATTGCTACAGTTCCTCCAACTATTAAACTAGCGACGGATCATTTCGGTAAAGAGAAGGTAGGGGTAATCTATGGATGGATTTATACTGCCCATCAATTAGGTGCTGGAGCTGCAGCATATGGTGGAGGTTTAGTTTATTCTTGGTTAAATGCCTACCAATCAATCTTTATTGCAGCAGGTATCTTTTGTTTAGTTGCAACATTATTTGTACTTAATATTAAAAAAAGAGCGGTATTAAATCAAAATCTTTCTGCTTAGAAGGAAAATTAATAAAAAAATATTTAATAATTGAGGTAGAATTGATGACCTATCTTTATAAAATAACAAAAGATAAATATAAAATAATGCGCGAGAAAAATTGTTTTTGGGAAGGTAAGATCCGTAAAATTTGTGAGTTAGAAAAGGTGAATTATGAAAAGCTTACTCGATTTTCGTACGGTGGAAATATTGTTTTTAGTATAGATGGTGAAATTGTCATTAAATTATATCCTTCCTATGTGAATGACGAGTTCATAAAGGAGAAACAGGTTCTTGAGTTTTTAAACAGGAGAACGCTGTCCGTAGATGTTCCTAAATTAATTTCAACTGGTCAATTTGAAGGCTGGAGCTATTTAGTAATGAGTGAACTAAAAGGGACTCTTTTAATTGATGTCTTTGATGAACTGTCTTTTGAGGAGAAAAAGCAAATTGCGTTTGATTTAGGAAAAATAATAAGAGAAATCCATGACGCAACGATCTCAACAAAACAAGATGATTATGATTATTGGAAGCAATTTATTACGAATCAATTGGAGCAAGTAGAGAATCAGCATAAAAACAACGGAATGAATGATGATTTATTTACCCAATTAACAAGCTATGTAGAAGATAAAACATTGCAAGGAAAAGAACAAATCGTGCTATTAACTGGAGAATACACGCCATTTAATTTAATCATGAATAAAGTTGATGGTATGTGGAAATTTACTGGTTTAATTGATTTTGCTGATTGTTTTGTAGGAAACTCAAAATATGATTTACTTGGACCAATTGCGTTTATGTTTTATCCTTTTGAAGGACTAAATAAAATTTTTCTAGAAAGCTATGGTTATACGAATAATGAATTAAATGAGACCTTACAAAAAGAATTAATGACGTATTTATTACTACATCGTTTTAGTAATATTAGTTTCTATCAAGAAAAGTCCGAAGTAGCTAAGAAAGCTACTACATTAAAAGAATTAGAAAATATATTTTTTAATTTTAAATAATTAACAATAAAAAGTGCATCGGGAATGACTTGAATTAGTCAATTTCGATGCACTTTTGGTATTTAATTTAATGCAATTAAAAATTGATATAATTTAGCAGTCATAACATTCTTTTTAACAGCCGGATCATTTTGCATGATCTCCTCAGCTTGTTGTAAGCCTTCTGTATTTAAGATGACAATACCGAATTCAGCTTCTTCTGTTCTTCCTGCTAAAGATACTGTCTTTTCTTTATTTAAGTTTTGTAGATAATAAAAATGCTCTGATACAATATTTCGTTCTTCTTCCGTTGAATCATGTAAAAAAGTTGATCGAACTGGTTTTAAAACATAAATAAAGTTTTCCACTTAAGCCACATCCTATCATATATACGAGTTATTATTACTATTGAATCTGGTTAAATCCATTAGTTTTTCTCCATAATATAATTTAGGAGTGAAATATACAAATGCCATTTGGAGCAATATGTCTTAGGCTTTCAAGAGCAGAAGATGGAGTAAATATTGAATAGTTGGAGATTAATTGAAATCGATTAAACTATATATCGAGAAAAACTTGTCCGAAGTTGGGAAATATAAAATGAGGTGAATAAATGATGAATGACGATGAAAAATTAGACATGATCACAGAGGTAGTTAATCAAATAAATTCTTTAGTAACTAATGAGGATTTTAAAACTTATCCTAAAATGGAAATTCTTGAGTTAATTGAAGATGAAAATGAATATATGGTTCCTATTGGAAAATCTATTACATTTAATAAAAATGATAATAAATTACATTTTGATAGTGAAGATGGAGATGTAAACTACTTGGAGGAATTGAAAAAAGCAGATATTATCCCTCTTGAAGAAAAGTTAAAATCAATTTCAAAATATGACTCTACTCAAGGAATTTCTCGAATTTATTATTAATTAGAACAAAAGGTTTACAGTGGGCACAGGATGACTCCAAATAGATAGTTAAAGCTAAAAGAGGATAATAAAGACAGTCATAACTGTCCTTAAATTTAATAGTAATTTATAATTATACTAGTTATACTATAGCATGGAATGACGGAGGGATAGGGGGTCATTATGAAGGAAATAATTAGAGAAAAACTAAAACAAATAGAAACCGAACATGACGTAAAAATACTATTTGCAGTTGAGTCCGGTAGTAGAGCGTGGGGATTTCCATCTAAAGACAGCGATTATGATGTACGTTTTGTCTATGTTCATCGCAGAGATTGGTATTTAAGCATTGACCAAAAACGTGATGTAATTGAATATCCAATCAATGATTTACTCGACTTTAGTGGGTGGGACTTAAAAAAGGCACTTAATCTTTTTGCAAAATCAAACCCTGCCTTATTAGAATGGTTAAGGTCTCCAATTGTTTATCATGATGATTTAACGATTTCAGTAGAATTAAGAAAAATCGGTAATGAAATTCTTTCTAAAAAGGCGTGTATTTACCATTATCTCCATATGGCCAAAGGGAATTACCGTGATTATTTGCAATGGGAAGAAGTTAAGATTAAAAAGTATTTTTATGTTTTAAGACCAATTTTAGCATGTATATGGATCCAAAAATATAATGAAATTCCTCCAATTTTGTTTGAAGAACTTTTAGAGATGGAAGGGTTAGAAAAGGAATTTTTAGAAGAAGTAGACAAGTTATTAATCCGAAAAAAACAAGGTGAAGAATTAGATTTAGAGCCTAGAAAAAAAATATTAAATGATTTTATTGAAAATAAAATTCAGTTTTTTGAAGAGTATGTGAAGGGAATTACTGAATCAAACAAGGTGAATACTGAGAACTTAAACGAATTATTTCGAACTACAATTGAAGATTCATGGGAAAAATAGAATAGACTGCACACTTTTTGGGAAAAATTTCTTTGTATGTTAACAAAGAAATTGGAGTGTGAATGAAGTTGGCAAATTTAGAAAGTCTATTAAATCAACAACTTGCGAATTGGAATGTGTTATACGTAAAATTACATAACTATCATTGGTATGTAAAAGGACCGAATTTCTTTACTTTACATGAAAAATTTGAATTGTATTATGACGATGCAAAAGTAATGGTAGACGATTTAGGAGAACGTATTTTAACAATTGGTGCAAAACCAATTGCTACACTTCGTGAATACTTAGAAACGGCTACGATTAAAGAAGGGAATCATACGTTTTCTGCAGAAGAAATGGTATCTGATCTGATTAAAGACTATGAAAAAGTTGTACAAGAATCGCGTGATGTGATCTCGGTAGCAGAAGAAAGTGATGATCAAGAAACAGCGGACTTATTTTTAGGTAAGATTGCTGAAATTGAGAAGATGCTTTGGATGTTAAAATCTTTTCTTGGTAAATGAATAAATATTTAAATGGGTGAATTAACCAATTATTAAATATGATTGGTTAATTCACCTTTTTTTATTTTAACCGTTTTTTTCATCTTGCTTTTCAGTGTAAAACAGGTGTTTATAAGGGTTTTGATGGCACTTTAAAATTATTAATAAAAAAATTACCAAAAAAAACTAAAAAACTAATTGTATAATTATTTATATTTGTGTATAATCATTCATTATATAAGAATCTGAACTTCTAAAAAAAGGGGATGGATTTATGAGTAAAGTATTGAAAGAAAACCATGTAAAGAAAAATGGTTATATTCAAAAGACAAAAGGGAATGTTACAAAAGGGAATTTTAGCTCTGTAAAATGGTCGGATTTTAAAGGGGAAAATTTTCTTTCGATCAGTGAGTTTTCATCAAGTGAATTATTATTCTTACTTGAAAAATCATTAGAGATGAAAAATATGCAGAAGGCGGGAGAGGCACATCCTTATTTAAAAGACAAAGTACTAGGGATGATTTTTGAAAAGAATTCTACGAGAACGAGACTTTCATTTGAAATTGCCATGATGCAATTAGGCGGTCATGCAATCTTTATGAGTAGTAAAGATTTACAACTTGGTAGAGGCGAAACTGTTCATGATACATCGAAAGTATTTTCTCGTTATGTAGATGGGGTCATGATTCGAGCAAATACTCATGAGATGTTGACCGAGTTTGCTGAGCATTCGTCAATTCCAGTTATTAATGGTTTAACAAATCTACACCATCCTGCTCAAATCATGGCTGATTTCTTAACAATTCTTGAACATAAAGGTAGATTAAAAGGTTTGAAGATTGCTTATGTAGGAGATGGAAATAATAACATCTGCCATTCTTTAATTGAAGGTGCAGCTAAGTTAGGTGTTTATTTAACGATTGCATGTCCCGTTGGGTATGAACCGAATAAAGTTGTACTTCAATCGATGAAGCATGTTGCAAAAACAACTGGAAGTGTTATTGAAGTAGTGAATAATCCTGTAGATGGTGTAAGTAGAGCTGATGTTGTGATAACGGATGTTTGGACCAGTATGGGGCAAGAGGAAGAGACTGAAATTCGCTTAAAAGATTTTAGCCCGTATCAAGTAAATGATCACTTATTAGAAAACGCTAAAGATGATTATTTATTCATGCACTGCTTACCTGCACATAGAGGGGAAGAAGTAACAGCTTCGGTAATTGATGGTAAGCATTCGGTAGTATTTGATGAAGCTGAAAATCGACTTCACGCTCAAAAAGCGATCTTAGTTGCATTAATGGGTAGTTTATAATTCTAAAAATCTATTATATTTTTTAAAAATCTAATTGGGGGTAATAACATGGGAAATGAAAAAATTGTTTTAGCATATTCAGGTGGTTTAGATACTTCAGTTTGTATTAAATGGTTACAAGAGAAATATAACTACGATGTGATTGCACTTTGTCTAGATCTAGGCGAAGGGAAAGATGTTGAATCGGTTCGTCAAAAAGCGTTAAATTTAGGGGCAATTAAGTCATATATGATCAATGTAAAAGACTTATTTGCAAATGACTATATTGTACCGGCCCTAAAAGCGAATGCATTATATGAAGGAAAGTATCCACTATCATCTGCTCTATCAAGACCTTTAATTGCAAAATTATTAGTCGATGTAGCGAAGCAAGAAGGTGCAGTTGCAGTAGCACACGGTTGTACTGGAAAAGGAAATGATCAAGTTCGTTTCGAAGTTTCAGTAATGGCCTTGAATCCGAATCTTAAAGTAGTGGCTCCTGTTCGTGAATGGGGTATGACTCGTGATGAGGAAATTCAGTACGCACATGAAAATGGTGTTCCAATTCCGGTCGATCTAGATAATCCATTTTCAATTGATGCAAATATTTGGGGAAGAGCTTGTGAAGCAGGGGTATTAGAGAATCCATGGAATGAAGCACCGGAAGAAGCTTTTGATTGGACGAATGCCATTGAAAATACTCCGGATGTTCCTGAATATATTGAAATTGAATTTTCAAAAGGTGTACCTGTTAGCTTAAACGGTCAGCCTATTGATCTAGTTCAACTAATTGAACAATTAAATGTTCTTGGTGGAAAACACGGTGTTGGAAGAATCGACCATATTGAAAATAGATTAGTAGGCATAAAATCACGTGAAGTATATGAAAATCCAGCAGCGCTAATTTTAATCAATGCTCATAAAGAATTAGAGTTCCTTACATTGCCTCGTGAGGTGACAAATTTTAAAGTAAGTATTGAACAACAATTTTCTAAAATGCTTTACGATGGATTGTGGTATTCACCTTTAATGGGTGCTTTAGATGCGTTTGTAAATACAACTCAAGAAACAGTAAGTGGTATTGTTCGTGTGAAATTATTTAAAGGCACTCATACAGTAGTAGGTAGAAAATCGGAAACTAGTCTATATAATGAAGAGCTTGCAACCTATTCAAAGGGTGATTTATTTGATCATAATGCAGCAGTAGGCTTTATTAAACTGTGGGGATTACCAACAAAGGTTTATAGCGAAGTTACACAGAAAAATACAGTTTTAAGTAAATAAAATATAGGTTGGATGAAGGAGGCAGTTATGTCAAAGCTTTGGGGCGGACGTTTTACGAAGGAGACAAACCAATTAGTAGAAGAATTTACGGCATCAATTGAATTTGATCAAATAATGGCCAAGGAAGATATAGCTGGTAGTATCGCACATGCAACCATGCTTGGTGAATGTGGCATAATTGAAATCAATGAAGCTGAACTAATAATAGATGGTTTAAATAATATATTAAAAAAAGTTGAGAAAAATGAGGTTCAATTTAGTATTGAAAATGAAGATATTCATATGAATATCGAAAGCTTGTTAATTGAAGAAATTGGTCCTGTAGGAGGAAAACTACATACAGGGCGTAGTCGAAATGATCAAGTAGCAACGGATATGCACCTTTTTTTAAAAAATAATACGTCCTCTATTATTCATTTAATTGAAGAAGTTCAAAATAAAATCGTTACGCAAGCAAAAAAGCATGTAAATACAATTATGCCTGGGTATACGCACTTACAAAGAGCACAGCCTGTTTCGTTTGCACATCATTTACTTGCGTATTTTTGGATGCTTGAGCGTGACAAAGGCCGATTCAAAGATAGTTTAAAACGAGTGGATATTTCTCCATTAGGTGCAGGTGCGTTAGCTGGAACTACATTTCCAATTAACCGTCATCGTACTGCTGAATTACTTGGTTTTAGCGATATCTATCATAATAGTTTAGATGCAGTAAGCGATCGTGATTTTATCGTAGAGTTCCTTTCTGATTCGTCATTACTTATGACACATATTTCTAGACTATCAGAGGAATTTGTCATTTGGTCTAGTCAAGAATTTCAGTTCATTGAATTAGACGATGCTTTTTGTACCGGCTCTAGTATAATGCCACAGAAAAAAAATCCAGATGTTCCAGAATTACTTCGAGGTAAAACAGGGAGAGTTTATGGAAGCTTAATCGGGTTATTAACAGTTTTAAAAGGACTTCCTTTAGCATATAACAAGGACATGCAAGAAGATAAAGAAGGTATGTTTGATACTGTTTATACTGTTGTAGGAGCACTTCAATTACTTTCGGGAATTATCGATACTATGAAAGTAAACGAAAATCGTATGTATGAAGCTGTTAAAAATGATTATTCAAACGCTACTGACCTTGCTGATTACTTAGTTAGAAAAAATATTCCATTCCGCCAAGCTCATGAAATCGTTGGAAAAACGGTTCTATATGCTATAGAGAATCATAAATTTCTTGGGGAATTAAATCTTGAGGAATTTAAGATGATAAATGAAGTGTTTGAAGAAGATATTTATCATACATTAAATCCAAAAACGGTTATGGAAGCAAGAATTAGTGAAGGTGGAACTTCTACAAATGAAGTCTGGAAACAAATAATGAAAGCAGAAGAGTGTTTAAGCTATACAACAAATATGGTATAATTTACTATTTAAGAACGTCCAATCTATTTGGACGTTTTTTTGTGCTTCTAATTAATAATTTTCTATTCATTATGCAAATACTAGAAGTAGTTACTAAAAAAAGGTAGGTATTATATGAGTAAGCAAGAAAAAAGTAGGGTATTTAGAGCATCAGAAGGAATTGCACATGCCGTGTTTGTCATGATTGGGATCGGTTCTTTACTTGAGAGTATTGGGAAAATTTTTCATTTTGAATCTTTAATGACTATCGGATTTTCAACTAAGTTATTAATGGCACCAGCTATTGGAGCAGGTATAGCCGTTTTATTAGGTTCAAGTACGTTAATCATTTTTTCTGCAATGGCAGCTGCAATAATCGGTTCCGGGGCGTTATTAATGGTAGATACGGTAATGACCATTAAGATGGGTGAACCAGTAGGAGCATTATTATCAGCTTTAGTTGCAATTCTGATTGGAAAAGCTGTTCAAGGTAAAACGAAATTAGATTTAATGGTTGTGCCTTTACTGGCCATCTTAATTTCAGGTTTAGTTGGATTATATTTATCAAAATGGATTTCTCCGATCTTAATAGCGGTTGGGAATTTTATTAAAGTTTCAACAGAAGGTTCGCCAATTATTGCTTCAATTGTATTAGCAGTGGTTTGGGGAATATTAATTGTTTCTCCTGCTTCCTCTGCTGCATTAGCAATTGCTTTGAATTTAGATGGATTAGCCGGCGGGGCCGCATTGGCGGGATGTGCAGCGCAATTTGTGGGATTAGCAGTTATCTCTGCACGAGAGAATGATCCAGGAAGTATCCTTGGTTTATTAATTATCACACCTAAGTTACAGCTACCCAATGTAACCAGGAATATTAGGATACTTATACCAACCATAGTTGCAAGTGCCGTGGCTGGACCGATTTCTGCATTCTTATTTCATATTGAAGCACCAAAAGAAATTGCCGGTTTAGGATTATGTGCACTTGTTGCACCAATGAATTTATTAGCTACCTATGGAAGTGCAGTTATTATACCGATGATTGTTACATACATATTAGTACCTGGGATTGTTTCATATATTGTGTACATATTCTTAAAACAAGCAAATATGATTAAAACTGGAGAGTTGAAAATATTATAAATAGAAAAATGAGTACTAAATAAAGTACTCATTTTTCATTGTATTGTCATTTTAATAGGTTACACTTTTATCGATCCACAATAGTTTTAGTAAACCTATTCCTATAAAAATAATGCCTTGTGCTAGATTGATAATTGTAGAAGATTTCTCATTTTGTAACAATTTTTCACCAAAGCTGCCTGCAAAAATCGCTATAATTGAAAATACAATGAGAGTGAATACCATAAAAGTTACACCTAAAATGTTGGTGGAAAAGCGATTATAAATCCAGGAATAAAGATTGGACATAATGTTGTGATCGCTTTTGGTTTTCGTTGTAACAAAAGATGTTCCTGACAATGTAGTTGTTGGAGGAGAAGGAAAAGTCTTTTTTAGGAAAGCTCAGCGAGTATGTATTTCTTTTGATGCGGGAAATGGAGGGCTATATGATTTATTTTTTTATTTGTATATTACTAGGTGTTCTGCTGTTAGTTTATATGTTCATAGAGGCTCATCAAAATATAGTAAGAAAACATGAATTTTCTTTTTCAAATGCTCCTCTTGAAAAGCCAATTAGACTATTTTTTATTTCAGATATTCATAGAAGAAAAATACATTCTTCTATTATAAAGAGAATGTCTAACCAAGTTGATCTTGTCATAATTGGTGGTGATCTTTTAGAAAAAGGAGTGCCTCTAAAAAGAATTGAACAAAATATTCAAAAACTAAGTAGTCTTGGGGAAGTATATTTTGTTTGGGGAAATAATGATATCGAAATCGAAAAGAAGGATATAGAGACTATATTTACTAAATGGAATGTAGTTGTATTGAAAAATTCATCTATTACGGTTAATCATTTACAAAAAGAATGGACATTAATCGGAGTAGATGATTTGAAAACTGGGCATGTGGATCTTGATCTTGCCTTTCAAGGTGTAAAACAAAATGCATTTAAGCTTTTAGTTAGTCATAATCCAAGAATTTTGAAATTATTAAAGAAGGAACATGGGGTATCACTTGTTTTAAGTGGTCATACTCATGGAGGGCAAATAAGAATTTTTGGATACGGTCCTTATGAAAAAGGTAAAACGCATGTATATGATGGGATGACTCAAATTATAAGTAATGGTTATGGAACGACTACTATACCACTTAGATTAGGTGCACGTCCTGAAACTCATTATATTGAGATTAAGAGTATATAGTCATTAGAAAAAAAGAGATGCATTTGTATCTCTTTTTTTAATTCCAAAAGTTTTTTATAAGTTTTTCATTGATAAAAAATATAAACAAAAGATATATGTAAAAATTTGGTTAATTAAAGAATTGTAATATTTATTTACGGATATTTCAACCTTTGATTTTTTTGGATAAAATGCAAAATTCCCCCAAATTATAATTATCTAAAAATATTGATTTACTAAGGCTTTATAATTAATAAAGCTATAAATGCGGTTTAATAGTTGGATATTTTTATAGTTCAATTGATGATATTCCCCCAATTTACGATGTCGATAGCTAGCGTTAAAATAAAAAAAAGAAAGAAAATTGTCAAAAGATTTAAATAATCTAAAAATTTTAAAAATGGGGGAGAACAGTGTGAGGAAAAGAAACTTCAAAGCGAGTTTAGCTAAAACAACGATCAGTGCTCTGGTCTTGGGCTCGATGATTCCATTTAACGTACTAGCAGCTACACCAAATGCTAGCACAGAAAAAACGGTCATGGGTTCACAGGCACAAAACACAAGCACACCAGACTTAACAGCTGATCAAATCGCCGCGTTAAAGAAAGTGTCAACAAATAGTGACGTCAAGATTTCACCGAAAATTGACACTAGAACAAGTCAGCCGGTGCGTGTCATCGTTGAATTTAAACAAGCACCCGCAAAAATAAGTGTGCTACAAAAATCAGTGGAAGGCGAAAAGACAACACTAAGCGCTGAAACGAGCGCCGTGAAGGAATCGCATGAAGCGTTTAAAACGTTTGTTAACGGGTTAAAAACAAGCCCGAAACCAAATGGTGTATCAGCGTTAAGCGTGACCCCTTCAGACGAAAAAGCTTCATCAGATGCATCCATTACAATTACGCGCGAATATACACACGCGTTAAACGGGGTGGCGATGACATTACCAGGAAATTTAGTTGAACATCTACTAGATTCTGGTGTCGTGAATCGTGTGTTACACGATGACATCGTAAAAGTCGATCCGAATGAAGAAAAAATCTCAAGTAACGAAGCAGCTGGTGCTGATTTCAAAGAAAATTACATTCCACTACCAGGAATTGAAGATTTACACAAAGATGGCACAACAGGTCAAGGTGTGAACGTTGGAGTTATTGATACAGGAGTTGATTACAACCACCCGGATTTAACAACAGTCTATAAAGGCTATCGTGCAAAACAAGGAGAGGATGCAAGTAAAATTGACCCAACCAGTGTCAAAGGATGGGACTTTGTCGATAACGACGCGGATCCAATGGAAACAACGATTGACGATTGGGAAAAAGCCGGCAAGCCAGATGGAACCTACGAGCATTACATCACGTACCACGGAACACACGTATCGGGAACGATCGCGGCACAAAGTAAAAATAGTGTGGATTTCCCAGCTCAAGGGGTAGCTCCAGGTGTCAACTTATACGATTACCGTGTACTTGGTCCATACGGTTCAGGTTATACAGATGCGATTATTGGTGGTATTGATAAAGCTGTACAAGATGGAATGAAAGTTATCAACCTATCTCTTGGGGCACCAAGTAATGATCCGTTATCAGCTGAAGCTGTGGCGATTAACAACGCAACACTTGCTGGTGTAACATGTGTTATTTCAGCAGGGAACTCTGGTCCTGGTGAAGGGACACTTGGTACTCCAGGTGCATCAGCACTTGCGATAACAGTTGGAGCAAGTGACTTCCCGGTAAGTATTCCGACTGCTTCAGCAAAAGTTGGAAATGAAACATTTACAAATTTCAAATTACTCGGTAAAGGCTATAACGATCATGTTACAGATCTTGAGAATAAGACGTATCAAATCGTTGATGTTGGTTTAGCACAAGCAGCTGATTTTAAAGATGCGAACGGTAATCCAATCGACTTAACTGGAAAAGTTGCACTTATTGCACGTGGTACAAGCCCGTTAGCTGAGAAAATTACAAACGCAGCAAAAGCAGGTGCCGTTGCAGCAATTATGACGAACAATATTGATGGGGACATCGATAACTACTTAGCAAGTGACGTAGGATTTATACCAACATTCCGTATGACTAAAGCTGATGGTGAACGTTTACGTAGTGTAGCAAGTACAAATACGATCACTTTCACGAATATAAGTTCAACGAATACACAAGGGAACCATTTAGCGAGCTTTAGTTCTAGAGGACCAGTTACTTCGACATATGACATTAAACCAGATGTTGTTGCACCAGGTGTATCGGTATACTCAACTTATCCATATTTCGTTCATAGCCCAGATAAAGTAGACTATAGTAACGCGTATGCTCGTATTTCAGGTACATCGATGGCGTCGCCACATGTGACAGGTATTGCTGCACTAATCTTACAAGCCCATCCCGATTATACACCAGCTGATGTGAAAGCAGCGTTAACAAACACTGCTGGAAATCTAGACGGCAATTATTCTGTATACGAACAAGGTGCTGGTTTAGTCAATGTCGTGAAAGCAGTAAAACGTGATGTGAGTTTTAAAGCACAGGACACAACTGCAAACATTGATAGTAGCGGTAATAGTGTGAACTTGAATTACGAAAAAGGTTCATTAACGTTTGGCGCAGTGTATAAAAAAGACGGTGCGGTCAATACGAGTAATCGAACAGTGAAAGTAAAAAATAGAGGAAACTCTGACAAAACGTTTGATATTTCTACTACTTTCATTAAACCAAATGCATCGGTTAGTGATGCAACTAAAAACGGCATTACGGTAACAACTAGTTCACCATCACTAACAGTAAAAGCAGGTGAAACAACGAACTTTACAGTAACTTTGAATCTACCAGATACGGCGGAATATGGCCGATACGAAGGTTATTTGAACATTGTTAATCATGACGACCCAAGTGAGACGTATCGTATGCCATTGGCTGTTCGCTCGGTAGAAAAAGGACTTGGCAATTTACTAATGGATGTTCCGGCAGCCCCGACTCGACAACCGGTAATCTATTCGGACTTTAACGGAAACCCAGGTCGTCAACTAAAGTTCCGATTCAATAGTCCAATGAAGTATTTCTGGATCGTGATTTATGACAAAGACGGAAATCCAGTCGGTGCAACAACGGATTCCCCATTAAATGTGAGCAGTGTTCAAACCGATATTGATTATGTTGTAGGCTTTGACCCACGCACATACTATCCGTTTATTGGAGATCCAAAACTCGAAAAAACAAATATGTTCACAAAAGCAGCATTACCGGAAGGACAATATACGTTAAAAATGCGTACAACTGATACGACTAACATGTATGCAAAAACGTATGAAAAATCACAACTGTTCGTGGTGGACAACACGCTACCGACGTTAACCTATAAAGACCATACACCTGGCGTGTACGAGTTAGAAGACAAAGATTTTACCGATGAAAAACAAAATGGCAACATGTACAACGCATTCTGGGTGCACACAAACCTATCGGATGAAGGGACAGCGAAACTTGCTCCACTTGGGTTAACACAGTCAGCGAATATTTTATGGTACTATCACAATAGTATCGGGTACCCGGAAGGCGATTTCCCAGTTGATGCAAATGGCGATGCAAAATTCGGAATTGAAAAATCCGATATCGAAAATGGACCAGCAACAATTACGTTAATGCCAATGGATGCAGCACATAACGTTGAGCTTGTCAATGATTTCCATGAGTACGCGTTTATCAAAAAAGGATCACCATATATGGTGCCGACGTATGACAAACAAAAAGTTACCTTAAATGATACAATCACGATGACGTTAAACTTAAACAACGTGAAAGATATGATGTCAGGTACTTTTAAATCAATGTACTACAATAAGTATCTTGAGCTACAAGGCGTAACAGTCAACCCAGCATTCCAGAAGTGGGCAGACCAAAACGGCGTGAAGGTTAATGTGGATACACCAGTGAAAACACCAGATGCGGTTTACGGATTAAACGCGACAGATATCAATGTTGGGGCACATTTAACAGGTGGATCAGACTTTAAAGGATTCAATGGCGATAGTCCTTTTTTAGATGTGACATTCAAAGTGACAGATGACATGTGGGATATTATGGCATCGAAATTGACACCAGATGATGACACAACAAAATTTAGCATGACACAATACGGAACAGATGAAACAAAAGAGATTACAGCATTTAGCCGATTAAATCAATTCCAAATCGTTCCGACGCATTCACAAGTGCAAACGTACGTGAAACTTGAAGGGCTTAAAAATAATTTCACAGCGAAGTTGGATAGCATTGGCGCTAAAGGGTACGCACAACTACCGGACGGAACGAAAATACCAGGTACAATTGATAGTTATGGCTACATCGATATCAAAGGCATTCCACTTTCAAAAGATCCAATCAAGTTCATTGTGGAAGGACCAGGACACTTAAAGAGCATACAATCTATTACACTTGGTAAAAAATCGCCATGGGGTGATGATCTTGGAGAGTATAAATACATCGGAGGAACTCAACCGTACGGAGCAGCTGGTGATGTGAACGGCGACGGTGTGATTGACGTTCTTGATGCGAAGCGAGTATCTGATAAAATGGGTCAACAAGATAGTGTAAACTACCCAATAGAAGATTTAAATCAAGACGGTATTGTTGATAGTAAAGACATGCAGTTTGTCGCTACTAACTTCGGTAAAACAAATCCAGATGCAACGATTTCACCAAAAGAAGTTATGAAAGTTGACGGTAAAGACTTGTATGCAACAGAAATCTTCAATAAGGCTAAGGTTTATAGTAATGTAAATACGTTCAAAGTTGATTCGAAAAATGCTAATTCAGTTACACTTAATTGGTTAGCTGTAGATTCTGCCGGAGTATGGGGCGGTGTGAAAATTCAGCAACAATCAAGCAAGGATGGGATCACGTGGCCAACTAACTCTACTTGGACAGATGCAATACTGGATACACCAATTACAGTTAGCTCAACTAGTGCGAAAGTGACAGGATTAAGTGATAGTACGTACTACCGTTTTAGATTGGTTGTAATGGGTGGATTGAATGGAACACTTAACGGTGGATATTCAAACGTTATTCAGATGACAACATTACTATTAACACCAACTATTGACGTAATTGATGATAATGATACAACAATTACAGGTAAGGCAAATGCGAATGTCAATATTGTTGTGAAAAACAATAATAATGTAGTAGCCTCAGGAAAAACAGATGCAACTGGAAACTATAGTATTGAAATTAAACCACAAGCTGCGGATAGAGTGTTAACAGTTAGTGCAAATAATGCAACTGGAAACCAAAGTGA
Source organism: Bacillus sp. AFS053548 (assembly GCF_002575105.1). Lineage (NCBI taxonomy): Bacteria > Bacillati > Bacillota > Bacilli > Caryophanales > Bacillaceae > Bacillus > Bacillus sp. AFS053548. The sequence goes on from NZ_NUHI01000086.1 coordinate 53,504, forward strand.
ACCAGCATCGATTGTTGTATTAGATCGTACAGCACCAAACGCACCAATCGTTAATAAAGTAACGAAAAAAGATCAAAAAATTACAGGTACAACCGAAGCAAATGCAACGGTTAGTATAAAAATCAAAAATGAAGTGACAGAAGTAAAAGCAGATCAAAAAGGGTACTTCAGTTTAGACATACCTCATAGAGATTACGGCGAGTTCACGGGAACTGTCATCTCTGTTACAGCAAAAGATGCTGCAGGGAATGTGAGTGAAACAACTGAAACAGTCGTTTTAAACAAATAGTAATAAAAATGGAGAGTCTCTGATAAATGGGGCTCTCTTTTTTATTGGTTATGTCCAAATTTAAAAAACAGCCATCTAGAAAAATACTAATTTGTTAAAAGAAGTTTCCTATAAAAAAAAGGTGATTTGTAGTTTTATGGCGAATTATTATTATGGGTATTTTTCTATGGAGGGTTCAAAATGAAAAAGGTTTTAGTATTAGGTGGAACAAGATTTTTCGGAAAACGACTTGTTCATAAATTAATAGAAAAAGGTTATGATGTTTCAATCGCAACACGAGGACTTACAGAAGATGACTTCGGGGATCAAGTTAGTCGCTTTATTATCGATAGACGAAATCCTGAGACAATGACCGAATTAAGTAATCATAATTGGGACTTTGTCTATGATAATATTTGTTATACTCCAAAAGAAGCAAAAGAGATTATTAAACTATTAACTAATCAAGTTAAAAAATATATTTTTACTTCATCTTTAGCAGTTTATAATGTTGGATTAAACCATGTGGAAACTGACTTTGATCCTTATAGTTATCCTATTGAATATAATAAAGATAACGCATATTCATACGCAGAAGGGAAGCGTCTTTGTGAGGCTGTTTTATTTCAAGAAGCAAATTTTCCAGTGTTTGCGGCTAGATTCCCAATCGTATTAGGACCGGATGATTATACTAAGAGATTACTCTTCCATGTTAATAAAATTTCAAGAAATGAAGAAATAATTATATCTGATTTAAACAAAGAGATGACCTTTATCGATTCTAATGAAACCGCGGAGTTTTTACTTTGGTTAGGCGAAAATGAATCGATTAAAAGTGGTCCTTTTAATGCGTGTTCTAATGGTGTAATAACGTTTAAAGAAATTATTAACATTTGTGAAAAGGAAACTGGAAAAATGGCTATTATTAACTCTCATGGTGCAGTCGAACAACAATCACCATTTGATGCTTATAGCGATCAATCATTGAGTAATGAGAAAGCTAAAAAAGAAGGTTTTCGATTTTTAGAAGTTCATGAATGGATGGAAAAATTAATTCATCATTATTGTTCACTATAAAAAGTTCATAAAAAGTTCAAAAAATAAAATTCCGAATTTCTGGAATTTCCAGGTTTTCGGAATTTTATTGAAGTGAAATTCCGAAATTCCGGAAAAAATACTTTAAAAATATTGAAAATTATAAATTAACTTAATATTATTAGAATTATAAAATAAGTTTTTACCGTGTAGATACGGTCCTAAATATATTTAATTCATTCCACATAAAATCCGTTAGTAACTCTTGGCACACTATTTGCTTGTATTAAAAGCAGAAGAACATTCTGTTGAAAGGAGCTAAATACAGTAAATAGTGGAATTCAAATTATAAATTGAGTTTGAATGAAAGCGTTATCAAAAAGTGCCAATACGTAAAGATAACAAGGAGGTTATTATGGAAATCTTAATTATTTTATTAGCATTAGGACTTTTAATGTTTGTTGCTTATCGTGGGTTTTCTGTCATTTTATTTGCACCAATTTGTGCTTTATTTGCAGTACTTTTAACTGAGCCAAGTTATATTCTTCCATTTTTTAGTAATATTTTTATGGAAAAAATGGTTGGTTTCATAAAGCTATATTTTCCTGTATTTTTACTTGGAGCAATTTTTGGTAAAGTCGTTGAAATGTCTGGAATTGCTGAATCAATCGCAAAAACGATTATTCAATTAGTTGGTGCAAAAAGAGCTATTTTAGCGATTGTATTAATGGGAGCAATTTTAACATATAGTGGAGTAAGCTTGTTTGTTGTTGTATTTGCTATTTATCCATTTGCTGCAAACTTATTCCGTGAAGGTAATATTCCAAAACGATTAATTCCTGGAACAATCGCACTTGGTGCGTTTACATTTACGATGGATGCATTGCCTGGGACACCGCAAATTCAAAATGTTATTCCAACTACATTTTTCAAAACTGATATTTATGCGGCACCATTTCTAGGTATTTTAGCAGCTGTTTTTGTACTTGCAGTTGGTCTTTGGTACTTAGAATCAAGACGCAAAAAAGCAGAAAAAGCAGGTGAAGGTTATTTAGGATTTAATGGAGAATTAGCTGCTGCAAATGAAACTCAAACAGAAGTTCCTTCATTAACGACAAATACTTCTACACCAGTTTTAAAACAGATTTTAGCATTTGTTCCACTTTTATTAGTTGGATTTTCAAATAAATTTTTTGTTGTTTCATTCCCAAAATGGTATCCAAATGGATTTGACTTTAAATCAATAGGACTAGAAGCTTTTGGGGTTGTTCAAATTCCTGCAGTTGTTGGTATTTGGTCAGTTGAATGTGCTCTAATTATTGGGATTCTATCAGCGATGATTTATGGCTACAAGAATATGCGTACAAATCTAAAGACAGGTATGAATGCAAGCATTGGTGGGGCACTACTTGCTTCTATGAATACTGGTGCTGAGTATGGTTTTGGTGGAGTAATCTCTGCTTTACCTGGATTTGGAATGGTAAGTAAAGGAATCTCTCATACATTTACGGATCCATTAGTAAATGGGGCTGTGACAACTACAACTTTAGCAGGTATTACAGGTTCTGCATCAGGTGGTATGGGTATTGCACTCAGTGCAATGTCTGATAAATATATCGAGGCGATTAATAAATACAATATTCCGCCGGAAGTAATGCATCGTGTAATTTCGATGGCATCAGGTGGTATGGATACTTTGCCTCATAATGGTGCAGTCATCACATTATTAGCTGTAACTGGTTTAACACATCGCCAGTCATATAAAGATATTTTTGCAATAACAATTATTAAAACAGTTGCAGTATTCTTAATCATTGCAGTATTTAAACTTACAGGACTTGTTTAAGAATGTTAAACTACTAATCTTACTTTTGAAGGGAGCAAAATAATGGGCAAGAATAAGGTAATTACTTCAGTTGAAGAGGTTGTTTCACAAATTCATGATGGAGCTACGATTATTGTTGGTGGCTTTGGACTTTGCGGTATTCCTGAAAAAATGATTTTAGCATTACGAGATAAAGGGACAAAGGATTTAACAATCGTAAGTAATAACTGTGGAGTAGACGATTGGGGTCTTGGTCTTTTATTAGCAAATAAACAAATTAAAAAAATGGTTTCTTCATATGTTGGAGAAAATAAAATTTTTGAAAAGCAGTTCTTAAGTGGAGAACTTGAAGTAGAGCTTGTTCCTCAAGGGACTCTAGCTGAACGTATTCGTGCAGGCGGTGCTGGAATCCCAGGATTCTACACAGCAACAGGTGTAGGTACACCAATTGCAGAAGGAAAAGAACATAAAGTATTTAATGGAAGAACTTATTTATTAGAAGAAGGTATCGTTGGAGACTTTGCATTTGTTAAAGCGTGGAAAGCTGATAAGCAAGGGAATCTAATTTTTAGAAAAACTGCTCGTAACTTTAACCCACTTGCAGCGATGGCAGGAAAAATTACAATTGCAGAAGTTGAAGAGGTAGTAGAAGTTGGAGAACTTGATGCTGATGCGATTCATACACCGAGCATTTATGTACAACATGTATTCCACGGCGAAACATACGAAAAACGAATTGAACGTAGAATGACTACAGGAGTATAGGAGGCAAATAACATGAAAGATATTCGTCAATTAATTATTCAAACTGCGGTTAAAGAAATTCAAGATGGTATGTATGTAAACCTTGGAATTGGACTACCTACTTTATTAGCAAACTATCTTCCAGAAGGTATTGAAGTAATGCTACAATCTGAAAATGGTTTATTAGGAATTGGACCATACCCATCAGAAGCTGAAATAGATGCTGACTTAATCAACGCAGGTAAAGAAACAGTTACTGCGGCTAAAGGAGCTTCTTATTTTGATAGCGCTGAATCTTTTGCGATGATTAGAGGAGGTCATATCGATTTAGCTATTTTAGGTGGTATGGAAGTCTCTGAATCTGGTGATCTTGCTAACTGGATGATCCCAGGGAAAATGGTAAAAGGTATGGGCGGTGCGATGGACTTAGTAAATGGTGCTAAGAAAATTGTCGTAGTAATGGAACATGCAAATAAATACGGTGAAAGTAAAGTTAAAAAAGCATGTACTTTACCTTTAACTGGAAAAAGCGTAGTCCATAGACTGATTACTGAATTAGCAGTATTTGATTTTACAGAAAAAGGTATGGTTTTAGTAGAATGCGTTGGTGAAGCAACGATTCAAGAAATTACTGAAAAGACAGAGGCTACATTTACAATTAGTCCGAAGTTATTAAATAACGTGAACTAATCTTTTAAAGGAGGCAAACAAATGCAGCAAATGCTTTCTGAGAAGGTTGCACTGATAACTGGTGCCGGTAGTGGAATTGGTTTTGAAATTGCTAAAACCTTTGCAGAGCAAGGAGCAACAGTTGTCTTAACCGACTTAAATGAGGAAAATGTTCAAAAGTCAGCTACTGCATTACAAGAGCTAGGGTTTCATGCAATCGGTTATGCATGTGATGTTACAAATGAAGAACAAGTAGTTGACACGTTTCATAAAGTAATCGATCAATTTGGTGAATTACATATTTTAATAAACAATGCTGGTTTACAATACGTTTCATCAATTGAAGACTTCCCTACTGAAAAATTCGAATTACTTATTAAGGTCATGTTAACTGCACCCTTTATTAGTATCAAACATGTATTTCCTATTATGAAAAAACAAAAGTATGGCCGAATTATTAATATGGCTTCGATCAATGGATTAATAGGTTTCGCTGGTAAAGCAGCTTATAATTCTGCGAAGCATGGCGTTATTGGTTTAACAAAGGTTGCTGCATTAGAAGGTGCAACTGATGGTATTACTGTCAATGCAATCTGCCCTGGCTATGTTGATACACCTCTTGTTCAAAACCAGTTGGCTGACTTAGCAAAAACAAGAAATGTACCGATTGAAAGTGTAATTGAAGAAGTAATTTATCCATTAGTACCTCAAAAAAGGTTACTTACAGTAAAAGAAATTGCAAATTATACAGTATTTCTTGCTAGTGAATATACTGGCGGGGTTACGGGTCAAGCGAATGTAATAGATGCAGGATATACAGTACAGTAGGATAAATATGAAAGGTTGCTTGAGCAGGGGGAGATTCCTGCTCTTAACCTTTCTAGTTCCCTACTACTTTAAGTGAGGTATGGTATGAATAGTATGTTAGAGAGTCTTCCTTTTGAGTGGATTTCCGAGATTATTAATCTTGCAACTGAGTGGATTGTTGTCGTTAATCGTGAAGGAAAAGTTTTGTATATGAATGAATCGTATTGTGAGTTTGTTGGTCGTTCTGCTCATGAAGTGATTGGTATGCCTGTAGTAGATGTAATTGAAAACTCTAGAATGCATATAGTCGCTAAAACCGGTCAGGCAGAGGTGGCGGAGATCCATCCAATAAAAAATACAGAAATGGTAGCAAATCGTTATCCGCTATATGTAGGTGATGAATTAGTAGGTGCTGTCGGAACGGTAATGTTCCGAAATGCGCAAGAGTGGCTTGAGTATTCTAAAAAAGTAGAACCTTTAGTAGAAGAATTAAACTATTATAAAAGAAAATTTGAGAAAGAATTAGGTAGTAAATATAGCTTCAACCAAATAATTGGTGATACGCCAATTTTCAACGCTGCAAAAAATTTGGCAGAGCAAGTATCTGCAAGTTCATCTGCAATCTTACTTTTTGGGGAATCCGGTACAGGGAAGGAATTGTTTGCACATGCAATTCACGATGCTAGTCCAAGAAGAAACTTTCCGTTTGTACGTGTAAATTGTGCTTCGATTCCAGAACATTTACTAGAATCAGAGCTTTTTGGTTATGAAGAAGGTGCGTTTACAGGTGCAAAAAGAGGCGGGAAAAAAGGGAAATTTGAGATTGCGAACAGAGGAACGATTTTCCTAGACGAGATTGGTGATATGTCTTTGCATATGCAAAGTAAATTACTGCGAGTACTTCAAGAAAGAGAGATTGAAAGAGTTGGTGGAAGTTCTCCTATTTCCATTGATGTAAGAGTCATTGCCGCTACGCATCGAAATCTTGAGAAGATGGTAGTATTAAAAGAATTCCGCCAGGATTTGTATTACCGCTTAAATGTAATTAAAATAGACATTCCTCCACTTAGATCAAGGATAAATGATTTACCTCTCATAGCAGATGCGTTAATAAAAAAACTCGAAAGGAAATTTCACCGAAACGGAATTCAAATTTCAAATGAAGTTTTTCAAATTCTTAAGTCACATCATTGGCCAGGAAATATTCGAGAATTAGAAAACGTACTTGAGAGATGCATAAATGTCCTAAATGGTAAAGTGATTACACCAAAGCAATTACCTCTTTATTTATATGAAAATCCAACCAATCAAAAAAATACAGTCGAATTCGAAAAAAATGCATCTCAATTAAATAATCAAAATTCCTTAAAATCGTTAAAAGAAATGATTGAAGAGACCGAAATGGAAGCAATTAAGAGAGCTCTAATTGAAACTCAAGGTAATAAAATTGAAGCTGCTAAATTATTAGAAATAAGCAAGTCAACTTTTTATGAAAAATGTAAAGCTTATAACATAAAAAATTAAAGAATTTCATGTGGTTTGGTTATTTAGGATGAAATAAAAAGGGGGAAATAAAATGAGTGAGAACGTTGTAATTGTTAGTGCTGTTAGAACTGCAATCGGAAGTTTCAGTGGTACATTGAAAGATGTAAGTGCAGTAGAATTAGGAGCTAAAGTTATTAAAGAAGCGATTAATAGAGCCGGTATTCAAGAAAGTCAGGTTGATGAAGTCATAATGGGAAATGTACTTCAAGCTGGTTTAGGTCAAAATCCTGCTAGACAATCAGCATTAAAGGCAGGACTTCCAAATACTGTCTCAGCAATGACAATAAATAAAGTTTGTGGTTCTGGATTAAAATCGGTCCATTTAGCAACTCAAGCAATTATAGCAGGCGATGCTGACATTATAGTTGCTGGCGGTATGGAAAATATGAGTCAAGCTCCTTATTTACTTAAAGGCGCAAGAGATGGATATAGAATGGGCGATCAAAAGATTGTAGATAGTATGGTTGCAGACGGACTATGGTGTGCGTTTAATGATTATCACATGGGAAACACAGCTGAAAACTTAGCAGTTCGTTATGAAGTTTCTAGAGAAAAACAAGATGAGTTTGCAGTAAATAGCCAACAAAAAGCTGAGAATGCAATTAAGGCCAGTAAATACGAAGATGAAATTGTTGCGATTGAAATTCCACAACGAAAAAAGGATCCAATCATTTTTAAAGAGGATGAGTATCCGAAATTTGGTGCTACAGTAGAGAAAATTTCGTCACTAAGACCAGCCTTTGAAAAAAATGGAACAGTTACAGCAGCAAATGCCTCTGGTATAAATGATGGAGCAGCAGCAGTTGTATTAATGAGTGAAAGTAAAGCCAGAGAACTAGGTATTAAACCATTAGTAAAAATTAATGCAAATAGTAGTGCAGGCGTTGATCCGAGCATAATGGGAATTGGAGCAGCATTTGCAGCTAAAAAAGCACTTGAAAAATCATCGATTGAATTAAGTGAAATAGGCTTGATTGAATCGAACGAAGCATTTGCTGTGCAATCGCTTTCTGTCATGAAGGAATGCGGTTTTGATGAAAATATTGTCAATGTAAATGGAGGTTCGATTGCACTTGGACATCCAATTGGTGCGAGTGGCACTAGAATACTAGTTACCTTGATTCATGAAATGAAGAGAAGAGAGACGCAGTACGGTCTTGCAACACTATGTATTGGTGGCGGAGAAGGCGTTGCGACAATTATTGAAAATTGTTTTGAATAAATAATAAGTAAAAAACGGTAGGACTCTTATTAGGAGACCTACCGCTTTAATTTGATTAAATAATTCTTACTGAAATAACACCTTCTATATCTTTTAACAACTGTTCGACTGGACCATTAATCGTTTCATCGAGGTCAATCATTGTATAAGCAAAAGCACCTTTACTTCGGTTAAGCATATCAGCAATATTTACTTGATAGTTTGCTAGTAATCCTGTTATTTGACCGACCATATTTGGAATGTTTTTATGTGCAATGGTAATTCGTTTTTTCCCTGTATAAGGTAATTCTACATTTGGAAAATTAACGGAGTTTTTTATATTACCTGTTTCCAAATAATTTTTTAATTGTTTTGCAGCCATTCGGGCACAGTTTACTTCTGATTCAGTTGTTGATGCTCCTAAATGAGGAATTGGAATGACATTCTTCATACCAATCACTTTTTCATTTGGGAAATCTGTCACATAAACTCCTACAGTCCCGTTATTCAGCGAATATTCAAGCGCAACATCATCTACTAATTCAGATCGTGAAAAATTAAGTAATCTTGATCCCTTTTTCATTCCTGATAAAAGTTTTTCATTCACAAATCCTTTTGTTTCAGGTGTTAAAGGCACATGGATTGTTATATAATCGCATGTTGAAAAAATCTGCTCCAAATTATCGATGCGTTGTACATTTCTAGATAATCGCCATGCAGTTTCGACTGAAATATAAGGATCATAACCGTATACTTCCATATCTAACGCAAGAGCGTCATTTGCTACAAGTGCACCAATTGCTCCTAAACCAATAATACCTAATTTCTTTCCTGCAATCTCTGCTCCTGCAAATTCTTTTTTACCAGCTTCGACAATTTTGGAAACATTTTCTTCACCAAATAATGAACGAGTCCACTCAATTCCTTCAATAATTCGTCGTGAAGAAAGGAATAAACTTGTCAGAACTAGTTCTTTAACTGCATTTGCATTTGCACCAGGCGTATTAAATACAACAATTCCTCTTGAAGTACATTCATCAATCGGTATATTATTTACACCAGCGCCAGCCCTTGCGATTGCTTTAACACTGCTTGGTATGGTCATTTCATGCATACTATGACTTCTTAAAAGAATCCCATCCGGTTCATTTAATTGATTGTTAATTGAATAGTTTTCTAAAGGAAATTCTTTCATTCCGTGCTCAGAAATATTATTTAATGTTTGAATTTTTATCATCTTACAATCTCCTCTACTATTTTCTTTTCAAATTGACTCATAAAATGAACTAATTTCTGAACGCCTTCTAATGGCATCGCATTATAAATACTAGCTCGCATTCCCCCAACTGATCGATGACCCTCAAGATTCACCAAGCCAGCTGAATTCGCCTGCGCAAGAAATTGCTTATTTAATTCATCAGAAGTTGATGTAAATGGAATATTCATAAGTGATCTGTTCTCTTTCTTAATTGGTGAAGAGAACAAGTCAGATTGATCGATAAAATCATATAATAACTGAGCTTTTAATAGATTAGTTTGATAAATAGTATTTAAACCACCTGAATCTTTAATCCATTCTAAAACTAGCATCGCTACATAAATGCTGAATGTAGGAGGTGTATTATAAAGTGAAGATGCTTCTACATGTGTTTTATAGTCGAGCATTGTCGGGCAATTTATATCTGCACTTCCAATGAGATCATCTCTAATAATGACAATTGTTAACCCTGCTGGACCAATGTTTTTTTGAGCACCAGCATAAATTAAACCAAATTGTGAGACATCAATTGGCTCAGAAAGAATATTTGAAGAAAAGTCTGCAACTAATGGAGAATTTGTTTTAGGGTAAGTAGAGTATTTTGTCCCCTCAATAGTATTATTCGTTGTAATATGTAAATAATCGTATGTTTCAAAAAGGGCTAAATCTTCTAAATTAGGAATATATGAAAAATTTTCATCCTGAGACGAAGCAATAACATCAACTTCTCCATATTTTTTCGCCTCAGAGATTGCTTTCTTTGACCAAGTTCCTGTATTAATATAAGCAGCTTTTTTATACTTACTTAATAAGTTTAATGGGATCATTGAAAATTGAGTTGATGCTCCACCTTGTAAAAATAACACTTTATAATTTGATGGAATTTCTAAAAGTTCACGTAATAAGCTTTCACTTTTCTTAATAATTCCTTCAAATTCAGCCGAACGATGACTCATTTCCATAACTGACATACCAGAAGTACCGTAAGAAACAAGTTCTTTTTGTACTTTTTCCAATACTGGAACAGGCAAGACAGATGGGCCAGCGGAGAAATTAAAGACGCGTTCCATAATAATCATCCTCACTTGTTATTTTTTTAATATTCTTACTTTAAACCACCGATATACGTTGGTCAATAAAAGATGAAATAAAATAATAAAAATTTCACAAAAAATTTTAATTTTCGAACTAATGAAAAGGGAATATTATTGATTGCAGTATTTAAATTAGTAAATTTTAATATATAAGTCGGTTAATATTTTGATTGTTAAATAACATGCATAGTTTTAGAAGATAATAGAAAATTTAATGGTTATATTGTATTTAAGGGAGTTTAATTGTTTTCTAAATGGTTTAACAATCCAGTTTATTTTCGTTATGTTTTTTACATTTCTTTTGCGGTTAGTGTAGTATTTAATCTAATTTGTTCTGAAAAAAGGGATAGCTTTTACTTTCTCTACATGCTTGATACAGTAATATTTGGTCTTGGTTTTTACAACCGTCCTAATTGGATTATCATTTTAGTTTCTACAATTATAGTGCTTGCTAGATACTATTTAGTTCCCCAAGCTGGGAATATTATTAGCTACCTAATTACATATTACTTAATCGCGTACATATCAGTCGGTTTAATGAAACAATATCAGAGAGTTAAAACTGGGTCGATCGAGTTAATATTAGCTCTTTCAAAGGCATTAGATTCCAGAGACAACTATATTGCACATCACTCAGAATGTGTTGCCAATATTGCTTATAAAATAGCAAAAAAAATGAAATTATCTAAAAATCTATGTGCTGTCATCCATCAAGGGGGGCTATTACATGATATTGGTAAAATTGGAATTCCGGAGCATATTTTACTGAAGCATGAGAAATTGACTGAGGATGAATATAATACAATTAAAAAACATCCTGTGATTGGATATGACATTATAATTTGATGAAAATCAGCTTAATATCAATAAAAAAGATTGATCCTAATAACTACAAATGAAAAAATACCCGGATAAATCAGCAAAAAGAGTAGCCTTATTTAAAGTGGCTACTCTTTTTGTTATACCAACTTGGTACTGTTTGATTAAAATTTTTATGATCCTCTAATATCGTTCGAACCCTTTTCCACATGGAATCAACCAAATGTGGTGTAGTTTTATAAGACCAAATTATATCTGATGGAATAATCATCGCAGCGTATAATGCATACAGAGTCCAAAAATCAACAGGGGGATTGTTTGAAAAATAGCCATCAATTTGCCCAATTGCAAACGGAATACTTATATCTTTTGTAAAAAGAGCAATCTTGTGAAAATCATGGTATGGATCTCCCCATTCAAATCGATCAAAATCAATAACAGCTTTTAGTTGATCATCTTTAAAAAGTAAATTTGATGGATGAAAATCATCATGTAAAAATGTAATTGGTCTATTTGATAATAGGTGCTTGTTTTCCTCAACAAAGTTAAGAATAAAATCAAGTTCTGGAAATGAAATAGAAGATTCCAATAGTAAATCTATGTATCGATTGTATTTAGTAAGTCTCACATCTTTCCAAGATTGACGATGGTCGGAACTTGCTAAAGAATGAATTTTAAGCAATTCATTTCCAGCTTGAATACCTAGTTGATATTGTTGTTCCCTAGAAATCGTATGCAAGTATTTCTCACCATCAATTCCATCTACAGACTCGACAGCATGTATGGTCACGCCTTCTTCGGGAATATCTACTAAATGTACAGGTTTAGAAACAATTGACCCTGTTTCATAAAAGTGTTCAAGATATGAATTAAGCAATTTAGCATGAGTGGTACGATCGAAATCATAAATTTTGATAAACAGGTCTTCACCAATACGGTTTTTAATTTTCCATTTCTCTTCAAATGAAAACCCCTTTTCTACGTGCGAAATAGAAAAAGCTGATTGTAAAAATGAAACTTTTTGAGTAATTTTATCATTTAATTTCAAAACTACACCTCCATTCATTTTCATTAATTATATGGATTACTTATATGAAGCTAGGGCTTTTATAGTTGTTAGCAGAAATTTACATATAATGAAATTTATGTAGAACTGTAACGTTTGACTGTATACTTTCTAAATTATATAATAGTAGTACTATTTAAAATGGGGAGGGTTGTCACTTGGGATCGAGTATCGCATTGGTGAGTTAGCTGAAATAGCTCAAGTTTCAAAAAGAACAATTGATTATTATACAAAATTAGGGTTACTAGAAGCAAAACGATCAGAATCAAACTATCGATATTATTCCACAGAGGCAATTGAGACTCTCAGATTTATTGAACATTGTAAAAAAATGAGAATATCCTTAGAAGAGATAAAAGATTTGCTGCAAACTAATTATAATCAAAAAAATTGCGTTTTTGAACAAATACAACAAATATCAAATCAAATTATTGAGCTTGAAGCTAAATTAGCTCAATTAGTACCAGTAATATCGGGTATGAATGATTGTGAAAAAAATGCTTTAGTAGATTCATTGTCACATCATACATTTCCGTTATTTGAAACATTGAAACATTTTGTAAAATAATGACTAAATTAATTTTAAAACTTAACAATTTATTAAAGCTATAAAATATGTATGTTTTACTAAATTATGGTAATCTATTAAGTAAGTAAAATAATAATTTTATATTTTTGTAGATTGAAATTCTCAGGAGGTGAATACTCGAGTAATATACTCGAGTTCGTCATTGGACATAGTTAACTTGTTTATGATTGCAGTTTTAATCGCACTTACAGCTTTTTTCGTAGCAGCAGAATTTGCGATAGTGAAAGTTAGATCAAGTAGAATTGATCAACTAGTAGCCGAAAAAAAGCGAGGTGCAGTAGCTGCTAAAAAGGTTACGACGAGTTTAGATGAATATTTATCAGCTTGTCAATTAGGTATTACGGTTACAGCTTTAGGATTAGGTTATTTAGGTGAGCCAACATTTGAGCATCTTATACACCCAGTCGTAGAATTTCTTGGATTAAACGGAACAATCGCTAAAACTATTTCGTTTATTTTAGCTTTCTCAGTTATGACATTTATTCACGTTGTAATTGGTGAGCTAGCACCTAAAACGGTTGCTATTCAAAAAGCTGAATCGATCACACTAATACTTGCTTCTCCACTTATTGTTTTCTATAAAATAGCTTATCCATTCATTTGGGCATTAAATAGTTCTGCAAGATTTTTTACAGGATTATTTGGAGTTAAGCCAGCATCTGAATCAGAAGAAGTTCATACTGAGGAAGAATTGAGAATTATTTTATCAGAAAGCTTTGAAAGCGGAGAAATTAATCAGGCTGAGTATAAATATTTAAATAATATCTTTGAATTCGATAACCGACTTGCAAAAGAAATTATGGTCCCTCGTACTGAAATTATCGGTTTATATGCAGAAGACCCAATTGAAGAACAAATTGAAATAATTAAAAACGAAAAATATACACGATACCCAGTTTTTGGTGAAGATAAAGATGATATATTAGGTATAGTTAATGTAAAAGACTTTTTTATTCGTTATCTTGATGGAAAAGTTGAAAAAACATACGATTTTGCAAACTATACTCGCCCGGTTATTCAGGTAATTGAAACAATTGCAATCCATGATTTATTATTGTTAATGCAAAAGAAACGTATTCCTCTTGCAATACTGTATGATGAATATGGTGGAACAGCGGGTTTATTAACAATGGAAGATATACTTGAGGAAATTGTTGGGGAAATACGTGACGAATATGATGATGATGAAAAACCAGCTGTTCAACATATTTCAGAATCACATAAGATTGTAGACGGAAAAGTATTAATTACTGAAATTAATGACTTATTCGGTCTATATGTTGAGGAAGATGATGTTGATACAATTGGTGGATGGATTTTAACTCAAAACCACGACATCCAACAAGGTGAATCTGTCATATTTGAGGACTTTGAATTTAAAGTTGTTGAATTAGATTCACATCAAGTTAAATTAGTTGAAATAAAAAAAAATGAGTTAATTGAGGCAGTAAAATCATAAAGATAAGATGAAAAAGAAGGATAAAGGTATAGTAAAATGTACCCTATAGAGTA
>NZ_NUHI01000087.1:0-11089 GCF_002575105.1 Bacillus sp. AFS053548
TCCATTCTACTCGACTAGTTGAACATGAAATAGAGGATGTTCGATTAATGAACATCCTCAATAATGCTTCAAATCACACAAATATGTAAGTTAAACCATAAATTTGCCATCTAATAAAGCATATCTTTGCCAAAAAGTTACACTCTTTCACTTGGTTTTATTATTTTGTTCAAGCATAAAGTTGCCGAAAATNNTTTTCGGCAACTTTATGCTTAAATAACTAATTTTTTAAAATCGAAGTATACTGGGATTCATTTGTTTCGTATGTTAATGGATGTGTGGTTGATCCCCTTTATTGACTTTATTTTTACCAAACAGGTCTTAACTTGGATAATAATTCACCTTCGTTTGCTTCATAAACTAATTTTGTTAAATCCTCTTTGAGCATCTGCATACGTTCAGCACCTATGTTGTCAATCCAACGTTGTTCTATCTTAGTTAGAATCTCCTCTTTAGCTTTCACTACTAACCAACCACGTTCAGTCAGAACAATAATTTTCCCTCTCTTGTCAGTAGGATGAGTTTGGCGCATTACATAACCACTTTTCTCAAGATAATCCACCATTTTACTCACTGCTTGCTTTGAAATTCCTAGATATTCAGCTACTTCAATACCTGTTGCTCCATTCGGAATGATACGTTTTAACATAAAACCATGTACAGGTCTAATATCTTCAAAGCCTAATTCACTCAATCTGTCATGAAGTTCATTAATCAAAACACTAAAAGATACTGATAAAAGTGATGTAAGATCCAATTCACTTAATAATTGATTTTTCATCAGTAAAACCTCCTCGGATGAAGTCAATTAAGTTGACTATATATAAAACCTATTGTACTATACGAAATATAGTCAATCAAATTGACTATATTAATAAAGATATAAGATCCACTGAAATAAAAATTAATAAACAACGGAGGGTTCTCATGGCTAATATCTTGAAAATTAGAGGGAGTGTATTTGCACCGTATGCTTGGTTGGAACCTATTGAAAATCCTGCAACAGGAAAGGTGCTCGTATATGCTGGTGATGCACGTGAATTTACACCATACGCTGTACACACAAAGCGATCAAGATTGGAGCAAGAAGTGATTATTGATTTTTATAAAAAAGAAATTTTCACATCTGCAGATGCTTGTATCGTAACTCTGAAAGTTACAAATCCTGATGGTTCTATTGATTATAAAGAAGGAAAAACAGGTATAGAAAACATTGTATGTACTAATGTTGTATGGGGTACTGATGAAGTTTCTTTTGAAATGAAGGCAAGTGCTACTAACCCATTAGATACAGCAGCACCTGCAGCTGACTATTTATTAACGATACGTGTTAAAAAAAGTGGAGTTGCACATATTGAAGGTTCCCATGATGGGTTCCCCTGCTATGAATTTTATAAACAAGTAGATTTTGGTCCATTTAGATTAATCTATGCACATGATTATAGAGAAACTGGTGACACTCCAAAAGCGCTAGCTGGAGAAATGGAATACAGTTTTAAAACGATAATCTAGATATAAAAGTATTACCATAAATAAAATTATAGAGGTGTTTCTCATAGCTAATATAGTGAAAATTAGAGCAAACGTATTTATTCCAATGTCTTGGACTGATCCTAAAAAGGATATTCAAACAGGAAACGTAATAGTTTTCGAAGGGGACTCACGCGAATTTACACCGCATGCTGTAAACACTATGCGTTCCAGAATTGAACAAGAAGTAATTGTAGATTTTTACAAAAAAGAAATTTTCACATATGCGAACACTGGTATAACAACGGAAAGAGTCACGACCCCAGATGGTGCCGTTAATAAAAGAACAGGAAAAGCTAGAACAGAACGTATTGTATGCTCTGATATTGAATGGGGTTCTGGTGACGTCAAGTTTCAAATGAGTGCAAGTGCTAGCAACCCATTAAATGAGTATGCTCCTCCCGTTGACTATCTTTTAACTGTACATGTTAAAAAGGATGGTGTTATCAATATACAAGGAACACATGATGGATTCCCTTGTTATGAGTTTTATAAACAAGTAGATTTTGGACTGTTTGAACAAATTTATACTCATGATTTTAGAGAAACTGGCGATACACCTGAAGCAATGGGTGGAGAAATGGAGTTTAGGTTTAATAAAAAATTGTAAAATCAAATGCAAATCAATTACCAAAAGAACGACCTTTTTAAGTGAATATTAGGAGGAAAAATAATGACAAAAGTTTTATTTATAAAAGCAAACAATCGCCCAGCAGACCAATCAGTGAGTGTGAAATTATATGAGGCTTTTTTAGCAAGCTACAAAGAATCACATCCAAACGACACAGTGATAGAGCTTAATTTATACAATGAAGAATTGCCATATGTTGGAGTAGATATGATTAACGGCACATTTAAATCTAGTAGAGGATTAGATTTAACAGCTAAAGAAACAAAAGCTGTGGCTGTTGCTGATAAATATTTAGAACAATTTCTTGAAGCTGATAAAGTTGTGTTTGCATTCCCATTATGGAACTTAGCGGTACCTGCTGTACTTCACACATATATTGATTACTTAAATCGAGCAGGTAAAACATTTAAATATACACCAGATGGACCAGTTGGACTAATTGGAAATAAAAGAATGGTTTTATTAAATGCACGTGGTGGTATTTATTCTGAAGGACCAGCAGCTAACGTAGAAATGGCTGTTAAATATGTTGCAAGTATGATGAACTTCTTCGGTGTGAAAGATATAGAGACAGTAGTGATTGAAGGTCACAATAAATTCCCTGATAAAGCTGAACAAATAATTACAACAGGTCTTGAAAGAGCTGTTAAATTAGCAAGTACATTTTAGTAAGATAATCATGAATATAAAAACAGTACTTAAGCATCTCGATAGCATTTGTACTGTTTTTTCACTTTTTACTTATTCAACTAACGTATGCGATTCTTCAATAGAAAATCGCTTTTTCTTATTCAACAAAATGGCAGTTTAGTTCAATAAGGATTATTTGATTTTCAATGAAAAAAAGCAATAATCCCCCAAATTACAAAGGTCGAAATATTAGATACAATAAACTTAGAATTTATATTGTTAACTTATTTACCATACGGGGGTTACTTATGTTTTGGTTTTGGATATTAAAGTTGTTTTTTATAGTTATAGGAGCAATAATAGCTTTTTTAGGTTATATGCTTAAGGAAGATTTGAGAGATGTATTAAAGTCGAATACATTAAATATTAATAGTTGGCTTATGTCATTTTTTTTGGTGGTTTTATGACTCATTTATTGAAAAAGCAAAATTAATTTATATTCAAATTTTAGTAATTGGATTGGGATTAGTTATATTGATGTTCGGTGTTTTAATTCAGTATGATTAATTTTCATTGAGTAAGTCCAATTAATAATATTCCTTATTGAACTAACACAATACATTAGTTGAACAACAAGATTGGCTATATAAATTCAAATAAATGCAAATTTCTAAGGAGCTACCTCATGGGATCTTTCTTTAATAAAATAAGGAAACAGTTCTTAAAAAATGGATTAAAACCTTTAGTCATTATAGGTATATTATTTGTTATTTTACTATTAATTGGGAAAGACATTAATTTAAGTGACATGCTTTTTTATATAATTTTCTATCCAATTGGGGAGAACGTTATTTATTACTTCGAATCAAAAAAAATAAATTGGAAGCAAATTATTAAGGATATTATAATATTTATTTTTTTATCATATTTGTATCACTTTACTTATATAACATTAAAGTCAGTTGGTTTAAAACCTATAAAATTTTTATCAGAAGGTATTGGATATACGGTGACCATATTAGTAGTTATATCATTTATTTGCGTTTCTTTTTTTGTTCCAGTGGAAATTCTTAAGCAAAAGAAAAGTACCAATAAAAATTAATTGGTACATAACTATTTAAGTCACCTATTCAACTAAAGCATTGCATTAGTTGCTCAACAAGATCGGCTGCTTAGTCGATTTTTTTATTATTCAACAAAATGGCAGTTTAGTTGAACAAGAATTTAGAGAGTAGTTGTAGAATTTATTTAAAGTTGTACGTGTAAAAGAATTTAAAGGTAGGTTTAGATATGAGTGATATGTATTATCCTGAATTTCTTAATAATCTTATTTCATTGGCGCAATTGAAATGTAAATCTGGAGAGGAAATCATAGAAGAAATTGCATCAAACTTATATGATGATGAAAATAATTTTATATTCGAAGTGGAATATTTTTATAAAATACCTGATGTAATAAGAGATATTATTCTATTAATTAATTTCGATACTGAACTTGCTATGGAAGGTATATTGGGTTTTCTTGAAAATTCTAGTGGAGTTTTTATAAACGATACAATCGAAACCTTAGAAAAAATACATGCCGAACAAGATTATATTATATTGAAGAATATTAAGAGTATATTGGATGAGAATAATATTTCTACTACACATTTAAGAGCTAATACAAATAATCAAGAACAATTTAGCATACAAGACTTTAGTGAAACGCATGGCTCAGCATATGATATTATGTCAGACAGGATTTGTGAAATTGCAGAAAAACTATATATCACTTCAGAAGATAGAAACATATTTGATGACCTTATTATGTATGTAGATAAAAATAAATCATTGTTGTTCAAAGAACTAAACAACTGAAATTTCATACCCACTTATTGAACTGACGCATGCGATTCTTCAATAGAGGATCGCTTTTTCTTATTCAACAAAATGGCAGACTAGTTGAATAAAAAGTTTTAAAAAAATCAATTTTTTTTGATTAATATATTGCATTTATTTATTAAATTGACATATACTTAATTCATCAAGAAAATTTGATTAAGGAGAAAACACATGACTGAGATGAAACAACAGTTCCAGAAATATGAGCAGAAATTTAAAGCGTTAGCTGATCAGAAGCGTCTAGAAATCATGTATGAGCTTTGCCAAAGAGGAAGTACATGTGTATGTGATTTAACGGAAGCGTTTGATATGACACAATCTAAGCTTTCGTATCATTTGAAAATCTTACTGGATGCAAGGCTCATTGTAAAAGAGACGAAAGGTACATGGAGCTATTATGACTTGAACGACACAGAAGTTAACAACTTGCTATCAGAAGAGCTTTGTTGTATTTTCCGAAAATCAGATAAAGGTAAACGTAACAGTAATTGTTGTTAAATTTTTTTAATCATTAAATCAAATTTTTTTGATTTAAAAAATTAAGGGAGGAATTCTGTATGAAATATGTTCATGTAGGGGTTAACGTAACAAATTTAGAGGCATCAATTACTTTTTATCAAAAGGTATTTGGTTTGGCACCCGTTAAAGTGAAAGAAGGGTATGCGAAATTCCTGTTAGAAAATCCAGGTCTTAATTTCACGCTAAATGTTCGTGATCAAGTTGAGGGTAATCAAGTAAATCACTTTGGTTTCCAAGTTGAAACAGCTGAAGAAATCTTAACTCATAAGGAAAGACTAGAAAAAGAAGGTTTCTTCGCACGAGAAGAAATGGATACAACTTGTTGTTATGCTGTTCAAGATAAGTTTTGGGTAACAGATCCAGACGGAAATGAGTGGGAATTCTTCTATACAAAAGCAGATAGTGAAGTTCAAAAAATAGAAAATACGTCTTGTTGTAAGACTTCCACTGAATCTAAAGTTAATTCTTGTTGTTAGTGTGTAAAAGGAGAAGAGAATGAAACAATTATCATTTTTAGACAGATATTTAACCCTTTGGATATTCGTAGCAATGGCAATTGGGATAATTCTTGGCGTTTCAACACCTGGATTTATAGATAACCTAAACAAATTACAGGTTGGAACGACTTCAATACCTTTAGCTATCGGATTAATTTTAATGATGTATCCGCCACTGGCTAAAGTTCGTTATGAAGAGATCGGAAGAGTATTTAAAGATGTAAAAGTATTATTTCTATCATTAATTCAAAACTGGTTAATTGGACCAGTATTAATGTTTTTATTAGCAATTATCTTTTTAAGAGATTATCCAGAGTATATGGTCGGTTTAATAATGATTGGCTTAGCAAGATGTATTGCAATGGTTATCGTATGGAACGATTTAGCTGATGGAGATCGAGAATATGCGGCTGGATTAGTAGCCTTTAACTCCATTTTCCAAATGATCTTCTTCTCTGTTTACGCATATTTCTTCGTAACAGTATTACCAAAAGTTTTTGGTTTAGAAGGTATGTCAATCGATATTACAATGCCAGAAGTGGCAAAATCAGTTTTCATCTATTTAGGAATTCCATTTTTAACAGGACTATTTACTAGATTGATACTTGTAAAAGCCAAGGGTAGAGATTGGTATGAAAAAGAATTTATTCCTAAAATCAGTCCAATTACGTTAATTGCATTATTGTTTACAATTGTTGTGATGTTCTCATTGAAGGGAGAAGTAATTGTAGAACTTCCTTTGGATGTTGTTCGTATCGCAATTCCTTTATTAATTTATTTCATCATTATGTTCTTTGTTTCTTTCTTCTTAGGGAAGAAATCGGGAGCAAGTTATGGAGTTTCAACAACTTTAGCTTTCACAGCTGGAAGTAATAATTTTGAATTAGCAATTGCAGTTGCAGTTGGAGTGTTTGGAATTAATTCAGGAGCAGCATTTGCAGCAGTAATTGGTCCTTTGGTTGAGGTACCCGTAATGATTGCGTTGGTTAACGCAGCATTGTGGATGAGAAGAAAATACTTTGCAAAAGAAAAAACAATATAAATTTATACTAAGGTGGAATACACATGGCAGATAATAAAAAAACAATTTACTTCTTATGTACTGGGAACTCTTGCCGTAGCCAAATGGCAGAGGCATGGGGAAAAAAATATTTAGGAGATAAATGGAACGTCCTATCAGCTGGAATTGAAGCACACGGTGTGAATCCAAATGCAGTTAAAGCAATGGATGAAGTTGAAATCGACATCCGTGAACAAACATCAGATGTAATTGATAATAACATTTTAAACAATGCAGATTTAGTGGTGACTTTATGTGGTCATGCGAATGATGTATGTCCAGTTACACCACCACATGTGAATCGTGTGCATTGGGGATTTGATGACCCAGCAAGTCAAGAATGGAGTGTATTCCAAAGAGTTCGTGATCAAATTGGTCTTCGTATTAAACAGTTTGCTGAAACTGGAGAATAGAAAAAGAACCTTCTTACATAGAAGGTTCTTTGCTTTTCTTATGCAACTGATATGAACGAAACTGTCAAACCACCAAACCAAAAAGGTTTTAATTTAGGGATTTTTCATTTTTTAGACAGACTTAAATTAAGACTACCAACCTAGAATTTAAAAATTAGATTTTCTAAGTCTGTGAATTACAACTCTATAATAGTAGATTTTTTTTGTTTTTAAAGAAAAGATAATGTCTTAAAAGCTTGGCACGAAGGCAAATAAATTAACGGTGATTTACAGTCTGATATGCGTGGGTTGGTTACCACATTTCATTTTATCCGTTACGGAGCTGCCTCGATCTAACGGCGCATGTTCAGTTATTAAACCTAATGCATAGTTGCACAAGAGGGTTCTCCTTCCCGAATTTGCCTCCGAGCCAAGATTTCAATATTTTTAGACGCTATTAATTTAATATGTAATAATTGGTGTGGTTTTACTTTTAAGCAACTTTTGATTGGGATAATTGTGTACCTTCGATACTACAACCAATTGCCCATATAAATCCAATTAATTCTCGAGCGACTGCGACTACTGCGAATTTACCTGTTTTCCCTCTAGCAGTGATTCGACTGTATTTTAAATTAAGACGGTGTTGAGCTTTCCAGGCAATTCTTTGTGCTTCGAGTGGTTGACCAATTTGTCTCTTTTTTAATTCACCTTTTAGTGATGGACGATGGCGATAAGACCAAGATACTTCCACTAAAGAACGTCGGATATGTGAATTTCCAACTTTGGTAATAGAACCTTGCCAACGATTTGATCCACTGGAATATTCTTTCGGAACAAGTCCTGCATAAGACATTAGTTGTGCTGGATTTGAGAAACGAGAAAATTGCCCAACTTCAGCGACTAGTGTTACAGCCGTAATCTCAGCTATTCCTCTTAATGTCTGAAGTGCTTGAATGACAGGCGCATGTTCGCTTCCAATTGCTTCTTCGTGAATCTGAGTTTCAATACGCTTCATTCTTTCTTCTACTTCATAAATAGAATGAAAATATTCTTGGAAAACAATTCTTAATGATTGTTTCTCAAAAGTGAGTGAATTCAACCAAGTACGATATTTGACTGTCCAATTTTTAACACCTTGAGGTGGGCGAATTTCATGACGTAGTAAGAAGTGAACAAGTCTTTGACGTACTCTTTGTAAATCTTCACGAGTATCAAATCGAGCACGTATTAAATCTCTTAAAGCTTCATGGTTTTCATCAGGCACCCAAACAGAAGTTAGCTCTCCAGCTCGAAGAAGCTGAGCTAGTCTTAGTGCATCACGACGGTCTGTTTTTACTCGATCACCAGCTCTTTTCGGAATTAGAGTAGGTGCGACTACAATACATTCTATATCCATTGATAAAAGCTGACGGTAAATACAATACCCGCATGAACCTGCTTCATAGCAAACTAGTAGCTTTTCTGGATCGCCTAACTTTTTGAAAAGTTTACGAATGCTTTCAGGTGTGTTTTGAATATTACCGTGAAATCGTGGTTCTCCACGTCCTTCTTCAGCAATACCAACAGAAATAATGTCTTTTGAAACGTCTAAACCAATAAATTTTTGACTATCCTTCATAATATAAACGGCTCCTTTTTGTTTGTAGCTCTACATTTGGATTGGGTAGGCTTTTAATTCACTCCCATTATTGCCAAGTGCAACCTACGCTAAGCAAAAGGAGCCGTTTCGTTCATTATGACTAACGCATGCTTTAGTTGAACAAGAACAACCAAAGACACTTTATTGTGTTTATAAATTCTGCACAAAATTAAATTGAGTGTTTACTTTAATGAGAAGCTGAAAATTCGACTTATATATAGTAACCTTGCAAACAAATTCAAAAAATGCTATTCTAAAGGTGAATTATTTTTGTTCGGTGTAAAGGATAATATTAGTAAAACTTTTCGTCTTGATGATCACTGAGAGCAAGGATAGTAATACATTGTGTGTACTAACACACTAGGAGGCAACAAACATGGAAAAAGGTAAAGTAAAATGGTTTAATGGCGAAAAAGGCTTCGGTTTCATCGAACGTGAAGGTGGAGAAGACGTATTCGTTCATTTCTCAGCTATCCAAGGCGAAGGGTTCAAAACATTAGATGAAGGTCAAGAAGTGACTTTTGACCTTGAGCAAGGTCAACGTGGAGCACAAGCAGCTAACGTTCGCAAGGCTTAATTATAATAACAAACATGGACAGGCTCTTAATTTGAGTCTGTTTTTTATTTTTCTAAAAAAACAAAAACCCCACTCACTAATGAGTAGGGAACAGAAAACAGAAAACAGAAAACAGAAAACAGTAAATCAAATGGTAAACAAAGTGTAACACATAATTTGTAGGATTCCTAATTTCAATCAACCTACCATGTAAGAACGTAATTTTCTTACATTGCCTGTGGTGAAGCTCTGTTTTTTGGTTGGTTAACGTGTGCGCTTCTTTAAGAAGAAACAATCTTTTTAATACTAATTTAACTAGAAATGATCTTCAGTAAACGGGCGCTTTAGTTGAACAACGATAGACTACTTCGGTGGTCTTTTTTTATTAAAGTAAATGGCACGTTAGTCATAATGAACGAAACGGCTCCATTTTGCTTAACGTAGGTTGCACTTGGCAAAAATGGTAGTAATCAAAAAGCCTACCAAAACCAAATGTAGAGCTACAAACA
Source organism: Bacillus sp. AFS053548 (assembly GCF_002575105.1). Lineage (NCBI taxonomy): Bacteria > Bacillati > Bacillota > Bacilli > Caryophanales > Bacillaceae > Bacillus > Bacillus sp. AFS053548. The sequence continues at coordinate 9,851 of NZ_NUHI01000087.1, forward strand.
AAAGGAGCCGTGTATTATGAAGGATAGTCAAAAATTTGTTGGTTTAGACGTTTCAAAAGAGATTATTTCTGTTGGTATTGCTGAAGAAGGACGTGGAGAACCAAGATTTCACGGGAATATTCAAAATACTCCTGAAAGTATTCGTAAGCTTTTCAAGAAGTTAGGTGATCCAGAAAAATTACTTGTTTGTTATGAAGCTGGTTCTTGCGGATATAGTATTTACCGTCAGCTTTTATCAATGGATATTGAATGTATCGTGGTTGCACCAACTCTCATTCCGAGACGTGCTGGAGATCGAGTAAAAACGGATCGCCGTGATTCTTTACGGTTAGCACAGCTACTTCGTGCTGGTGAACTAACTTCTGTATGGGTACCAGATGAAACTCATGAAGCCTTGAGAGATTTAATTCGTGCTCGATTCGATACTCGAGAAGATTTACAAAGAGTACGCCAAAGACTAATCCATTTCTTACTTCGTCATGAAATTCGCCCACCACAAGGTGTTCGTAATTGGACAGTAAAATATCGTGCTTGGTTGAATTCACTCACTTTTGAGAAACAATCATTAAGAATTGTTTTCCAAGAATATTTTCATTCTATTTATGAAGTAGAAGAAAGAATGAAGCGTATTGAAACTCAGATTCACGAAGAAGCAATTGGAAGCGAACATGCACCTGTCATTCAAGCCCTTCAAACGCTTAGAGGTGTAGCTGAGGTTACTGCTGTCACCCTAGTTGCTGAAATTGGACAATTCTCTCGTTTTTCAACCCCAAGACAATTAATGTCTTATGCAGGTTTGGTCCCTAAAGAATACTCAAGTGGATCAACTCGTTGGCAGGGCTCTATAACGAAGGTTGGAAATTCTCACATTCGTCGTGCTTTAGTAGAATGTTCCTGGTCATATCGTCATCGTCCATCTCTCAAAGGTGAATTAAAGAAAAGACAAGTTGGTCAACCACTCGAAGCACAAAGGATTTCTTGGAAAGCTCAACATCGTCTTAATTTAAAGTACAATCGAATAACTTCTAGAGGAAAAACTGGTAAATTTGCAGTAGTTGCGGTCGCTCGAGAATTACTTGGATTTATATGGGCAATAGGTTGTAGTATAGAAGATTCACAAGTAACTAATCCAAAAGTAGCTTAAAAACTAAATTTGTTTAAAAAATATTAAATTAATAGAGTCTAAAAAGCATTGAAATTTTGGCTCGGAGGCAAATTCGGCAAGGAGAACCCTCTTGT